>JBEBTR010000070.1:0-16318 GCA_040393725.1 Sphingobacterium endophyticum
CAATTTTTATTTCAATCAAATTATTCCAAATCTTAATAATCCTGTATTTCTACCAATCCTTATTCAATTAGTCTTATAATCTTATAATCTAGTTCCAATGATTAACAGCCTGATCCTGCCAATCCTATAATCCTATAATCCTGTTCCAATAATTAACGCCCTGATCTTCTCAATCCTATAATCCTATAATCCTGTCATTAGAGCGGCTGCCACTGTCAAATTTGTCCTAGGATCAATTATAATCGCTCTTGAATTTTCTGGAAAATCATTTTGATAATCAAATACTAATTCATCGGCGGATTTAATTAATACCCGGCCTATATCATTCAATCCTATAGGTTGATTATATAATTGTTCTTGGCTGTGTACATCATATTTATAAAGAATCTCAGAAATTTTGATTTTACTAACTTTTGAGTGAGTTTGAAGTAAATAGATCTGACTAGGATCCAATTCTTTATTTTCAAACCAAGAAATATTAGCTTCGAATGATTTATCGGTTTTGGCAGGATGATTTGCACTTACGATAAAATCACCTCTTGAGATATCTATTTCATCTTCCAAATGAACAATAACTGAAGATCCATTATGTGCTTCTTCAAGGTTTTTTTCTGCAAATTCAATAGCCTTAACCTTTGATTTATAGCCATTTGGCAGAACCAACACCTCTTCCCCTACCTTTAGCCCCTCTCCTAACACTCTGCCGGCATAGCCTCTATAGTCGTGTAAATCAGAACTTTGAGGACGAATCACCCATTGTACAGGGAATCTCCAGCCTTGGTTTTTTGCTTCTTCAAACTCAATATCTTCCAGATAAGTCAATAATGAGGCGCCATGGTACCAAGGCATTCTTTGAGAATGCTGCACGATATTATCGCCTTTTAAAGCAGATACTGGAATAAAATCCACATCCTTTAAGCCTAATTTTTCAGCTAAAGCTAGGTAATCAGTCTTAATGTTCTCAAATACAGCGAGTTCATAATCGACCATATCCATTTTGTTGACACATACCAAGACTTTTTTGAGACCTAGTATTTTGGCAATGAATGAATGTCTTTTGGTTTGTTCAATAACACCTTTTCGAGCATCGATCAAGATGATAATCAAATCAGAGTTAGAGGCACCAGTGACCATGTTTCTGGTATATTGAATATGGCCAGGGGCATCGGCTATGATAAATTTCCTTTTTTCGGTTTGGAAATACTTGTAAGCGACATCAATTGTAATACCTTGCTCCCGTTCTGCTTTTAAGCCGTCGGTAAGAATAGCTAGGTCGATTGTGCCATCATCATTCTTTCGATTAGCTTTTTGGATGGCTTCCAATTGATCGTCTAGAATAGAATTTGTATCATATAAAAGTCTGCCGATTAGCGTGCTTTTACCATCGTCTACTGATCCAGCAGTTAAAAATTTCAAAATGTTCATTCTCTCGTTCCTCCTCAAATAAAATTAAAAATACCCTTGTTTTTTACGGTCTTCCATAGCTGCTTCAGAGACTTTATCATCAAGTCTAGCGCCACGTTCACTTACTGTGGAAGCTTTAATTTCATCAATAATATCATCCAATTCTGTTGCAATAGAATCTACAGCTGCCGTACAGGTCATATCACCAACAGTCCTGAATCTTACCGATTTATGTTCTACGACATCATCATTGTCAATTTGAAGAACTGGATCGGCGGCCATCCATTGCCCATTACGGAAAACCACATCTCTTTTATGAGAAAAATAGATGGAAGGTAAAGCAATGTTTTCTCTTTTAATATAGTTCCATACGTCAAGTTCAGTCCAGTTAGAGATAGGGAAAACGCGTACATTTTCACCTTTTTGGATTTTGCCATTGAAGATATTCCACAATTCAGGGCGTTGCCTTTTGGGATCCCACTGACCAAAATCATCTCTTACAGAAAAAATTCTTTCTTTGGCACGAGCTTTTTCTTCATCTCTACGGGCACCACCAATGCATGCATCGAATCCATTTTTCTCAATGGTATCCAATAAGGTTACTGTTTGAAGTGCGTTTCTGCTGGCATTTTTTCCTTTTTGCTCGACTGCTTTGCCAGCATCGATACTATCCTGTACATAACCAACGATCAGCTTTTCACCGATTTCGTTGATTAGCCAATCTCTAAATTGGATTGTTTCAGGAAAGTTATGGCCAGTGTCAATATGAACCAATGGAAAAGGGAATTTTCCCGGTCTAAATGCTTTTTTTGCTAAATGAACTAAAGTAATCGAATCTTTGCCACCTGAGAATAAAAGTGCTGGATTTTCAAACTGTCCTGCCACTTCACGTAAAATGTAAATGGCCTCTGCCTCTAAATGATCTAAGTAATCCATTTTGTAAACTAATTATTTATGTGTTACATGTAATCCACACTCCTTCTTTGATTTATCTTCCCACCACCATCTTCCGGCACGGAAATCTTCACCTTCTTGTACCGCCCGGGTACATGGCTGACAGCCTATACTAACAAACCCTTTATCATGCAATGGATTATAGGGTACAAAGTTGTCTTTAAGGTATTTTTCAACGTCAGCTAATGTCCAGTTATATAAAGGATGAATTTTAATGATCTGGTTTGCATCATCCCATTCTATAAAATCCATCTGATCTCTATTTTGAGATTGTTCCGATCTTATACCCGTAATCCAAATCTGGTACCCCTTTATAGCCCGTTTCAATGGTTCTATTTTTCGGATAAAACAGCATTCCTTTCTATCATCAACCGAATTGTAAAAACTCGATGGACCTTTAGTTTCCAATAGCTGTTCAACAGCCTTTGTTTCAGGATAATATGCTTTAATATTAAGCTTATATAAATCCAAAGTTCGGTTCCATACATAATAAGTTTCTGGAAACAAACGGCCTGTATCCAGGGTAAAAATTGAGATACTCGATTTAGCTTCAGCAATTAAATGAGTAATTACCTGATCTTCAATACCAAAGGACGTTGAAAAAATTGCATTGGATCCAAAATGCTGGTCTATATACTGAATGATCGACCGTGAATCTGCTCCTTTTAATGCTGCTTTAATTTGCTCGATCATATTCGTTTTGTTTAATTAATTGCTCTGTATGTGCGTTTAAAACCGCTATTTTATCTTTTAAATCTCCGTTGATTTGATTTCTTAAATCTGACATTAGATTTAAAGTTTCATCAATTTCCTCAGGTAATAAGTCATTCAGAAATTCCTTTAATCGCTTAGCAATTGTCGGTGACTTACCATTCGTTGAAATTCCGATCTTCAAATTCCCTTTCTGAACTACCGAACCCAGGTAAAAATCACATAAGGATGGTTTATCTGCAACATTCAATAAAATATGGTGTTCTGCACACAGGTCTCTAACATAATTGTTGAGTTTAGGGTTATTGGTGGCAAGAATGACCAACTGTTTTTCGAACAAATCAATTGCCGAAAAAGAACGTTTATATAGCTTGATTTGAGGTTTATCCGAAATGAATTGATAGAACTCCTCTATTACATGTTCAGCAACAACTTTTACATTAGCATTTGGAGAATTTGTAATAAGAGCTTGAATTTTTTCCAAACCTACAGGACCAGCACCCACTAGCAGGGTTTCAATCTGGTCTAATTTTACATAAATTGGAAAAAGTGTATTCATTAGGATTCTAAAAATTGAAGTTCTTGTTTCACTAATTCAAATTCCAAGTGTTTAGCAACCACCTCACCCAATACGATAATTGCGGGAACACCAATTGCAGAAGCTTCTGCTTTTTGAAGAATATCCTCTACCCTGCCTAAAACAATCTTTTCATTTGGAAGTGATCCATTCTGAATCAATGCAATAGGTAAATTCCCTTTCCCATTATCTTTGTATAACTCTATGATTTGGTTTAATTTAGCAAATCCCATTAAAACTACCACTGTAGCATTAGTATTCACTGCGGTATATAAATCTTCTGAGAGAAATCCAGCTTTTGTAGCCCCTGTAATTACCCAGAAAGATTCAGAAATCCCTCTATAAGTCAATGGTATCTGTTGGAGTCCAGTTAAGCTGATTGATGAAGATAATCCCGGTACTACTGCGGTAGGGATATTGAATTTTCTTACATAATCTATTTCTTCTCCACCACGTCCAAAAACGAATGGATCACCGCCTTTCAAACGCACTACATGTCCATGCGTCAAAGCATAATCGACAAGAAGTTGATTAATTTGATCCTGCGATGTAGAAAGTTGCTCTGCTCTTTTACCGACATAAATTTTAGTGCAATTTTCAGAAGCTAAATCTAAAAGCTCTTCATTAACGAGCGCATCATATAGAATTACATCGGCTTTTTGGATGGCTTTAATCCCTTTTAAGGTTATCAGATCTGGATCGCCCGGTCCAGCCCCCACCAATGTTACGAATGGTTTAATTTCCTTCATTACTATCTTCTCCTCTCTTATTGATTTACTACACGCCATTCTTCCCTACGATCTTTAGCTTCAAAGCAGAAAGCTTTGGCTTGTAA
This sequence comes from Sphingobacterium endophyticum, assembly GCA_040393725.1. Classification (GTDB taxonomy): domain Bacteria; phylum Bacteroidota; class Bacteroidia; order Sphingobacteriales; family Sphingobacteriaceae; genus Sphingobacterium; species Sphingobacterium endophyticum_A. Next base: position 4,482 of record JBEBTR010000070.1, read on the forward strand.
TAAATAGGTCTTTGCGAATTCCTCAGAAGGCTCGTATTTATTGATTTGTAAAACTCGATCAGCAAATGATGACGGAAATTGAAATTGTTCAGCATTTACATAATGATTATCGAATTCCTGAATTACAGCAGTTTGTGTTGAGACATTTAACCCTTTATCAAGAAGCAATGCCTTAGCGGTCCAGACAAATGAACTATAGGCATGGTAAATTGCATCCGCATATTGTTGCTTTTCTATTGCCAATTCCGCCAATTCAATTTTTTCTTCAGCTTCCAATAAAAGGGTTGCAACTAAATCGATGACAACACCTGCACATTCCCCTACACCAATTGCGGTTTCAAAACTTTCTTCATGACCCCAATCTATATGCTCATCAGCAGTTAAGTTGCTCAATTCTGCTAAGGGCTTTAATAATCTATAAAAATGGTCTTTTCCAAGTTGCTCATAATAGTTAAGGAAATTTTGGTCTTGTTGTTTATTCGCTTTAAAATCAGCTAGTATAACATCAACAACCTGAAGTACACGTTTCGTAGGAACTTTAATCACACGTTCTGCCACTTTTCCTTTACCATCGCCCAAAGTACCTCCTCCAATCATCACTTGTGCTGCAGGAACTACATTGCCATTAACTTTAACTGAACTCCCATGGAAACCAATATGAGCTAGACCATGTTGGCCACAAGAATTCATACAGCCTGAAATCTTAATTTTTAATTCCTTTTCCTTGATGAAATCTTGGTGAAATTCATGGATATAGTTTTCAAGAACTCTAGCCATTTCGGTAGAATTAGAAATACCCAGATTACAGGTATCCGTTCCTGGGCAGGTGGTTATATCGGCGGTACTATTATATCCAGGCTTCGCAAAACCCAAACTCAACAATACATTATAAATCGCTGGTAGAGATTCAGGCCTTGCATATTTAAATAATAGATTTTGATCTTGGGTAATTCTGATATCATCAGCAATAAGACCTCTTAAACCATCAACAAGAATCCTTGCTTTTTCGGTAGAGATATCACCCGTTTGAATATTGGCGTAAACACCGTAAAATCCTTTTTGCTTTTGTTCGAAGGTGTTCGTGGATTTCCATAATTCAAATCCAAGAAGGTCAGTAGGAATTACTTCCTCAGGAATGCTGTTAGGAGCTGATGGCTGCTTAATAGCTTCCCTATCAACCACGACTATTTTATTTTTAACAGCAATCTTTTCTTCTTCAATAAGATTAAGGACCGTTTCAAGCCCCAACTTTTGAACTAAATATTTAAATCTAGCTTTGTTACGATTATTTCTTTCTCCATTGCGATCAAAAACGCGTAATGTAGCCTCTATATAGGGAATAAATTCATCTTCATGTAAAAATTCATAGACTTCATGAGCAAGAATTGGTTGAGCTCCTAAGCCACCGCCGAGCATGACTTTAAATCCTCTTTCTTCTTTGCCATTAACCACCCGGATTTTTGGAATGAATCCAAAATCATGAATGTAAGAGAATGCCGTATCTTTATCACTAGAAGAGAAAGACATTTTGAATTTTCTACCCATTTCAGCACATACGGGATTTCTCAAGAAATATTCGAATGTTTTTTGAGCATAGGGAGAAACATCAAAAGGTTCATCAGGATCAATTCCTGCAGCTGGAGAAGCCGTTACATTTCGTACGGTATTTCCACAAGCCTCCCTGAGTGTAATATCATCTTCAGCCAGTTTAGCCCACAATTCCGGGGTTTTATCCAAGCTGACATAATGAATCTGTATATCTTGTCTGGTAGTTAGATGAAGGTTTTTGCTGGCATACTCATCAGAGATATCCGCAATCTTCAGAATCTGTTTAAAGGTAATTTTTCCAAAAGGTAGCTTTATCCTGACCATCTGTACGCCGGGTTGGCGTTGGCCATACACTCCCCTAGCCAATCTTAACGATCTGAACTTTTCCTCCGGAAGTTCACCTTGTTGATAAGCTCTGATTTTTTTCTCTAGTTCTATAATTTCCTGCGCTACTACAGGATTTTCCAATTCTGTCCTAAAACTCTGCATTCTCTCTTCTATTATTAAAAAGGTAACTAAACACCCTTTTGATTAGGTTATCGTTAATGTTTCTTTGACAAATGTATAAAATAATTATAAAATAACTATACAAAGTCTACCAAATTACTATATATTTGTGTAATTAATTCTAACAGATGCTCAAAAAACACCTTAATACTTTATTTAAACCATTAATAGTTAGCGTGTTAATTCTATTTGTAACATTTTCTTGTTCGCCAAAAGTTGAACAAGGATATGATAATGAAAAAGGATATATCGGTACAATTTCCATTTCTGGTGCATTTGCTTTATATCCACTAGCGGTTTTATGGAGTGAGGATTTTAAGAAGATACATCCGAATGTGCGATTTAATATTTCGGCTGGAGGTGCGGGAAAAGGAATATCAGATGTTTTATCCAATATGGTTGATATTGGCTTAGTTTCGAGGGATTTACATCCAATAGAATTAGAAAAGGGCGCCTTACCTATTGTTGTAGCAAATGACGCAGTAATTGGAACGATAAATAGTAATCATCCAAATATCAGCTCCTTATTGAAAAGAGGTTTGAGCCAAGAAGAGCTGAAGGGGATTTTTGTAACTGGCAAAATAAAAAAATGGAGTGATCTTGATCCGAGCTTTGTTTCGAAGAATATTGAAGTTTATGTAAGATCTGATGCTGCAGGAGCAGCAGAAACCTGGGCTAAATATTTTGGGGCATCTCAAGAAGATTTACAAGGGATTGGAATTTTTGGTGATCCTGGCCTTGCTCAAGCCATAAAAGATAATCCATTATCGATTGGTTTTAATAACGTCAACTATGTTTTTGACCTTAAAACTAAAAAGACGACCGATCATATCGTTGCTTTACCTTTAGATTTAAATGCAGACCATCATATTGAATCAGGCGAAGATTTCTATACTGATTTAGACAGTTTAACAACTGCCATAGCACAGGGCAGATATCCATCCCCTCCGTCGAGGGAATTAATGTTTGTTTTGAATAAAGATCATAACTCAAAGTTGCTGCAAGAATTTGTAAGATTTGTTATGACAGAAAAGCAGCAAGGGTATTTATTAGAAAATGGCTTTGTACCGTTGGAAAAAGAATTAATTGAAAAAGAAAGCAAAAAACTTATTGCCAGTGAATTATAGACTTATAAAGGATTTAGTAATAAAGAACCTCTCGGGGGTTCTGTTAGCTGTATGTTTATTGGTAATCATAGCAATTGTCATAGGATTAAGCGTAAAATCGGGGCCATTGATCTCCACTGAATCCTTATGGAATATTTTAAGCAGTAGTGTTTGGTCACCAATGAAGGGTAATTTTGGTTTTTTACCTTTTATTATGGGAACTGTTTGGGTAACATTAATATCACTAGTGATTGCAGTACCATTATGTTTGGCAGCTTCAGTTTATCTTGTAGAATATGCAGGAAATCGATTAAGGAACTTTGTTTTGCCATTGGTCAACGTTTTAGCGGCCATACCACCCGTATTATATGGGGTATGGGGTGTTTTGTTTGTCGTACCGTTGATAGGGAATTATATAGCTCCCCTATTTGGCATCAGCACGACAGGTTATTCAGTTTTTTCAGGCGGCATTGTGTTAGCAGTTATGATTTTTCCGATCATGGTTAGCATTATGGTTGAGGTACTTCAAACTATCCCTAAAGAATTGAGATCGGTATCCTTATCCTTAGGTGCAACAAAACTTGAAACCATCCAGCAGGTTGTTCTTAAAAAGGCAAGACCCGGCATTATGGCGGCAATTGTTCTCGCTGTTTCGAGGGCATTTGGAGAAACAATTGCAGTCTTGATGGTGTGTGGAAACATTCCTAAAATTCCTCAATCATTATTTGATGCGGGCTATCCACTTCCGGCATTAATTGCAAATAATTTTGGGGAAATGATGTCTATCCCACTATATGATTCAGCATTGATGTTTGCGGCCTTATTACTATTCATTATTATTTTGGGATTTAATTTGATTTCTAGAGGCATACTTAAGAGAATGGAGGCAAAAAATATATGAGCAATATAAACAGAAGATTAAGGAAAGAGCGAATTGCTAAGATATTGATGCAGGCTTCGGGAATTATTATTACAGGTTCCTTATTCTTTATCATTGGCACCATTCTATATAAAGGCCTACCATACCTCAGTTTAGATATGATTACCAAAACCCCACAGGGGGGATTTTATATTGGTAAGGAAGGCGGGATATTGAATGCAATCTTGGGCTCACTTTATTTAGCGGGTCTATCGACTTTTCTAGCAACAATTATCGGTATACCAATTTGTCTTTATTTAAATATCTATAGCAAAAAAGGGTCTAAAATAAGCAGGTTTTCAAAACTTGTATTTGATGTACTCTTTGGAATTCCTTCCATTGTTTATGGTGCTATTGCATTTAGTATTATGGTTTGGTTGGGAGTTCGCGCATCCCTTATAGGAGGGGTAATTACCATTACCTTGCTGACTATTCCGATTGTGGTACGAACTATAGATGAATTGATACAGACGATTCCTACAGACTTAAACCACGTGACCACATCGTTGGGAGCTACTCGTTGGGAATCGGCAAAGGTTCTATTAACCTATATTAAACCAGGTTTGTTTACGGCAATTTTACTGGCATTTGGCAGAGCCATTGGAGACGTAGCAGGAGTTTTATTAACTACAGGATTTAGTGACAATATTCCAGTTTATCTAGATGAGCCGACAGCAACATTACCATTAGCTATATTCTTTCAACTGAGCAGTCCTATTCCTGAAGTTCAAGGCAGAGCATATGCATCAGCATTGATATTAACATTCATTATTTTATTTATCGTAATATGTACGCAATACCTAGCATCGAGACAGAAAAAACACAAAGTATAATCCATCAGGTAAATCCACATATACAGATAAAAGATTTAAATGTATATGTTGAGGATCAGCATATTTTAAAGAACATTAATTTGGAGATACCTAACAATTGTATCACTTCGATTATTGGTCCATCAGGATGTGGAAAGACTACGCTATTAAAAACACTCAATAGATTATTGGACGATTCTACGGAAGTTAAAGTAACAGGTTCAGTTCTGGTAAACGGTGAAGATATTTACGGACCAGATGCCGAGGTTACCCATATTCGAAAAAAGATGGGCTTGTTGTCACAGAAACCATTTCCTTTACCCATGTCCATTTTTGATAATATTGCATATGGTCCAAAGATTCATGGGAATAAGGACAAAAAATCATTACAGGCAATTGTGGAAAGGCAATTGAAAAATGTTGGTTTGTGGGAGGAAGTTAAGGATAGATTGGACAGTTCTGCTAGCAAACTATCAATTGGTCAACAACAAAGGCTATGTCTAGCAAGAGGCTTAGCGGTGGAGCCTGAGATTATACTTGGGGATGAATCAACATCGGCCTTAGATCCTATATCTACCCAAGTTATCGAGAATTTACTGATTCAACTAAAACAAGATTACACGATTGTCCTAGTGACACATATACTACGTCAAGCGCGTAGGGTTTCCGATTATATCCTCTTCCTTTATAATGGGGAGGTTGTGGAATTTGGGAAATCTGAAGATATTTTATTGAATCCTCAGAATGAAATTACACAACAGTATGTTAAGGGATTTATTTCATAATTCATATAGATAGAAAAAGGGAGCGATCTTAATTGATCGCTCCCTTGCTTTTATAAAATATCTTCAATTTTTTTAAGATCTATTTTCTCCTTCAGGACCTTCCTCTATTACTTCGGTAATTTCCTTTAATCCATCCTCATCGGTATCTTTTCTAAAAGGAGCAGCTTCATCAAACTCTCCTTCCCACTTGGCAACTACAACTGTTGCCAAACAGTTACCAATAACATTCACTGAAGTTCTTGCCATATCCATCAATTCGTCAATACCAAGAATAGCAGCAATTACAAAGACAGGTAAGCCGAATTGGTCTGCTGTTGCGATCAAAATAATTAATGACGCTCTAGGTACTGCAGCCACACCCTTAGAGGTAATCATAAGAGTAAAAGCGATCATTAGCTGCTGTCCGAAGGACAAATCAATTCCTGCTGCTTGAGCAACAAAAATAGATGCCAACGATAAGTATAATGAAGTACCATCTAAATTAAAGCTATAGCCAGTTGGAATTACAAAGGAAACTATTTTTCTAGGCACACCAAATTTTTCCATGGCACTCATTGCTTTAGGAAGCGCTGCATCTGAACTCGTTGTTGCAAACGCGATGGATACAGGTTCTTTAATAGCATTGACAAATTGCTTAACAGGGATTTTAAGGTAAAGAGCGACCGGCAATAATACGAATGCCAAGAAGAAAATCAACGCCAAATAAAGAGTTGCAAGGAGCATAAATAAGTTTTTGAGAATATCGACGCCTAGATGACCGACGGTATATGCCATTGCGGCTCCTACCCCTATTGGTGCAAAAAGCATGACCAAATTGGTAAACTTAAACATAGCTTCGGAGAGAGATTCTGTAAAATCTACAAAGGGCTTTCGTTTCTTTTCATCCACCATTGCTAATCCAATACCGAATATGACGGCAAAGACCACAATTTGAAGGACTTTATTTTCATAAACAGATTTTACGATATTTTCAGGAAATGTATCTCTAAAGAAGGATGTAAATTTATATAACCAATGTGCGCTTTCGTCAATATGCTCTAAAGCCACTTTATCTGCATCAGAAATTGCAGAGGTTTTAGGAAGTTCCTCATGCGGCATATGTTCGATATCGATTCCAACACCTGCTTGAGTTAAGTTGATAGCTCCTAGTCCAATAAAAATGGCACAGGTAGTTGCACAGAAGAAGTATAACATGGATTTCCATGCCATACGACCAACCTGTTTCAGATCAGAATGTCCCGCAATACCAAATACTAAGGTGGAGAACAAGATAGGACCAACAATGGTTTTCACCAATTTTATGAAACCTTGGCTTAAGGGTTGTAAGGCCTTGGCAACATCAGGAAAGTCGAGTCCTACGAAGATCCCCAGAACCATACAGGTTAGGATCCATGTGGTAAGACCTTTTCGAACGATTGCATTCCAAATAAGTACAATTGCTGTAATCCAACGAACGGCCATCATAGCAGCAGGAGGAATTGGAGCGAGATCAAATTCGTAAAGTAAGGTAAGAATGGAAGCTATTGCAACAGTTAAAAGTAGAATATATCCCGTAGTTTTTGTAGACATGCAGATTTATTAGGGGGTTATTTATTTCTTATTTTCATTTTTTAGACGAACAAAAATAAAAAAATAGAGCTGCAAACCAAATATTTTACAGCATTGTAATCAAGGATTGACAATTAATCTATTAATTATTGACCATAAAACATGAATATAGACAATATAAATAATCGGAATAGAGGAAAAAATAAATTATAAAATAAATAAACAAAAAAAAACCACCCTTATACGAAGGATGGTTTTAATTTCTTAATATTTGATTATTCCGCGTGTAACCAAGCTTTTTTAGCTAAAAGCTCATCTTCGGTTTCACGTACATCTTCATCATCAACACAACAATCTACAGGGCATACCGCTGCACATTGAGGTTCGTCGTGGAATCCTTTACATTCTGTACATTTATCAGAAACGATATAATATACTTCATTAGAAATTGCTTCCTGTGATTCGTTGGCATCAAGAGTAACTCCATCACCAAAGTCTATTATTCCATCTAATGCTGTACCATCAGAAAATTTCCAGCTAACACCTGCATCGTAAATTGCATTGTTTGGGCATTCCGGTTCACATGCTCCACAATTTATACACTCGTCAGTAATTTTAATTGCCATTTATGTCCTTACAATAAAATATTAAACTAATTTTGCATCTCAAAGTTAGTACTATTGATATACACTCAAAAATAAAAGTATACAATATTAGTAGTTATTTACTTTGATATGGCAAATATACGGCAAAAAAACTACAGAATAATTCTAAATAGTAAGATTTTGACAAAAGAACAAAGAATAAATGCATTCGTAAAACTGGGCGAATTGTTAGATTCAGGGGAATTTCAGAACGACTCTTTTCTTGAATCATTGGTTCATAAGAATGCATGGTATACCCCAACAAATGTAAAGCAACAGATAAAGGCAATCGCCAATAATCTAAAGAAAGAGAAATTAGAAAAGTGGTTGAAGGATGTTCCAAATCATTCCGTTCAAAAATCTGTTGGATTAGTTTTAGCCGGAAATTTACCATTGGTAGGGTTTCATGATATCATGACGGTTCTATTAGCTGGCTTTGTGGCGAAGATTAAAGTATCTTCTGATGATGCTGGCCTAACTAAATATATCTTAGACAAATTATTATCAATAGACCCAGATTTTAATGACAGGGTTTTATTTGTAGAGAAATTAGAGAATTATGATTTAGTAATTGCTACTGGCAGTAATAATTCAGCTCGATACTTCGAATATTATTTTGGGAAGAAGCCACACATAATCCGTAAAAACAGGAATTCACTATCAGTATTGACGGGCCATGAGTCAGATCAAGAATTGAAAGGATTAGGCCACGATATTTTTGATTTTTTTGGGTTGGGTTGCCGATCAGTTTCTAAGCTATTTATTCCCCGGGACTATAACATAGCCCGTTTGATGGAAAATCTTGAATCCTTTCATGAGATTAAAAATCATAGTAAATACAATAATAATTATGATTTTAATAAATCCATTTATTTGATCAATAAAAATAAGCATTTTGACAATGGCTTTTTATTGTTGAAGGAAGATGAAAACCTGGCTTCTCCCCTTGCAGTTGTTCACTATGAATATTATGACAATTTAGAAAGTGTAGAAGAATTCATTAATGTTCATTCCAATGAAATTCAATGTATAACGACAGATGCTGATTTATCCAACATTGATGTTCCAGTATTTCCATTAGGAGCGAGTCAGCATCCTGCCCTTGATGACTATGCGGATAATGTGGACACATTGGCGTTTTTATTGGCCAACCAATAATTAGCTTTTATTGTCGTTATATGAGTATGAATTCGTAAAAAATTATATTTTTGTTTGACTATGTATGTAATCAAGGTTAAAGGTGTTGCAAAAATTCCGGACTATGTCCAATTACGGGATGATGCATTTACACTTTTGGCATATTTCCGCGTGGATAGGCCAGACAAATCATTGGATAAAATCGGTCTTGCTGATAAAGCAGACTATATTATGGAAGTTGTTCGTGAATTGCCATTTGGCCAAATAAAGAAAATCGACTTATAAATATTATGGGAGAAACAAATACGGTTATAAAACTAAAACATGTAGATATCTATCAACAAAAACATCTGGTTTTGTCAGATGTCAATCTAGATATCGCTCAAGGAGAATTCTTATATTTAATAGGGCAATCAGGTTCGGGTAAGAGTAGCTTGTTAAAGATAATTTATGGTGATCTATACATTGCTACAGGAGAAGGTATGATTGCAGGCTTTGATCTTAAAAAGTTGCATGAGAATGATGTACCCTATCTAAGAAGGAAACTTGGGATTGTATTTCAAGATTTTCATTTATTGAATGACCGTACCGTTGAGAAGAACCTTGAGTTTGCTTTAAAGGCAACAGGTTGGAAGGAAAAGGCACTAATTGAGAATAGAATAATCGATGTTTTAGAAAAAGTTGGTTTACGTTCGAAGTTAAAGAAAATGCCTCATGAGCTATCAGGAGGTGAGCAACAGCGTGTTGTAATCGCCAGAGCATTGTTAAACAATCCGGAAATCATTTTGGCAGATGAGCCTACAGGGAACTTAGATCCTGCGACATCCGAAGAGATTGTTTTATTATTGCGTGATATTGCAGCATCAGGAACAGCTGTTTTAATGGCGACACATGATTACCAAATAATAAGAAATATGCCTGCTCGCATCTTAAAAACTGCGGACGGCGGTCTACATGACAATGTCAGTATCTAATCACTGACAATTAAGATTTAATCCGACATTTTTGCTAGTGGATCAATGAAACACTGACAGCATGTCGGATTTTTTGTGTTGGCAAAAATTTTGTTGATATGCGAGTTAAGGTTAAAAATACAATACTATAGGAGATGATAAACGAGAACGAGAATATTCAAGACCCAGAGATGAACAATTCGGAGGAAAATGCAGAGCAAGGCTCAGCACTAACTGAAGAACTTAACAATAAATTGAATGAATCAAATGACAAATACGCTCGTTTGGTTGCTGAATTTGACAATTATAAGAAAAGGACAGCAAAAGAAAAGATTGATTTGATGCAATCTGCTGGAAAAGATGTCATTCTAAAATTATTACCTGTAGTGGACGATTTTGATCGTTCATTGAGTTTTATGAAAGATGTACCTTCTGATGATCCGATGAAGCAAGGTATAGATCTAGTATATCATAAATTGAAAAAAACAATAGAACAACTTGGAGTAAAGGAAATCGATGTGTTGGGACAACCATTTGATCCGGAAACTCAAGAAGCTATTACCCTTATACCTTCACCTACCCCAGATTTAAAAGATAAAGTTATTGATGTTATAGAAAAAGGATATACATTAAATGACAGTGTTATCAGATTTGCTAAAGTAGTTGTAGGCCAATAAATATAAAAGATGTCAAAAAGAGATTATTACGATGTCCTAGGAGTCAGCAGAACGGCAGAAGTAACAGAGATTAAAACATCCTATCGTAAGTTAGCTATCAAGTATCATCCGGATAAGAATCCTGGTGATAAAGAAGCTGAGGACAAATTCAAGGAGGCCGCGGAGGCTTATGAAGTATTAAGTAATCCCGAAAAGAGAAGACGATATGACCAATTTGGCCATGCAGGGAATTCTGCATCTGGCTATGGTGGTGGCGGAATGAATATGGATGACATCTTCAGTCAATTTGGAGATATATTCGGTGGCGGCAATCCTTTTGAGAGCTTTTTTGGCGGAGGAGCTGGAGGTTCACGTGGCGGACGTCGTGTTCAACGCGGCACCAACCTTCGCATCAAGGTTAAACTTACTTTAGAGGAAATCGCTAAAGGAGTTGAGAAGAAAGTAAAAGTAAATAAACAAATTAAGTGTAATACATGTGACGGTACTGGTGCAAAGGATAAGAATTCATACCATACCTGTAACACATGTGGAGGTTCTGGTTCAGTAAGGCGTGTTACCAATACGATATTGGGCCAGATGCAAACGACTAGTACCTGTCCTACCTGTAACGGCGAAGGAGTTGAAATCACTGCTAAATGTACTTCTTGTAAAGGTGAAGGTTTAGTTCGTGGAGAAGAAACAATCTCAATCAATATTCCAGCAGGCGTTAGTGAAGGAATGCAGCTTTCCATGAGTGGTAAGGGTAATGCAGCACCTCGTGGTGGTATCCCTGGGGACCTAATTATTTTAGTAGAAGAGGTGCCGCATGAAACACTTAAACGAGATGGCATCAATGTAATTTATGATCTATATGTAAATTTTGCAGATGCTGCATTAGGTACAAGTGTTGAAATACCGACAATTGACGGCAAAGCAAAAATAAAGATTGAACCGGGAACTCAAGGTGGCAAAATATTGAGACTTAAAGGAAAAGGTTTGCCTGAGGTGAATTCATACCATAAGGGTGATCAATTGGTTTATGTCAATGTATGGACTCCTAAAACCGTTTCAAAAGAAGAGAAAGAATTATTGGAGAAACTTAAAAATTCGGCTAACTTCAAACCTCAACCAGGGAAAAGTGAGAAATCATTCTTCGAAAGAATTAAAGAGTATTTTGAGTGATAGACAATAGACGTTAGACATAAGACATAAGACGTTAGAC
>JBEBTR010000071.1:0-16232 GCA_040393725.1 Sphingobacterium endophyticum
AAGCTCAGGATTTTACCAAACCAATTATTAACCTAAATTATGAAATTACTCTTTTATTACTCTTTGCTATTATTAACGCAATCAAATTCCATATGTTATGTACAGCAATATTGATTAACAATTTTTAACAAAGAATTATTGAGTTTCAGTAATTCTGGAATATAATTTATCTATCTCTTAAAACTAAGTTTTTAGCAAAGTAAGCCATTGGGAAATAAGCGAATACCAAATCGACGAATGTGAACCAGATAGGGGATGGCAACATAAAAATAGATGCCAATCCACCCAAGAAGAAGAACACGGCAATAATCATTGCGTACGTTAACTTATTATTAGGAGCGATCCAGGAAGCAACCAAAGCACCTACGAAGGTACCTAATGCATGAGCTAAAAATGGGAAAAGGAAATGCTTGGGTTCAAAGAGATGCATAGCAGCACTTAATCCCTCAGCTGTACTGACATCAGCACCCTCAGGTGGTGGAATAACATTTGGACTAATATTGATCAGTGCCATATTAACAACACTTCCGATTACTATACCTAATACAACGGCTAGGATCTTTCTAAAAATGGGATTCATTTGGATTAATAAATTATCTGATTAGAATGCAAATGTATATCAAAATCCAATTGGAAAACCAGTTGTTAAAAAATAATGTTTTGTTAAGAATTAAATACGTTTTAGAATTGCTGCTTATTGAGATAGTTTAATTTTTGCAGTTTCTACGGAATCAAGGAAATTGACTGTATTTCCTTTGTTGCTTTCAAAAATAAAATCCTTTAAACTCTTACTGTCATATTTGTTGAAGTTACCAACAATTGCCAGCCTTATTCGGTATGTAGAAAATTTTTGGAGAATTTCACCAGCGATTTTAGTTTTCAAGTTGAAAAAATCTGGATGAATATTTTTTTCATGAATAATTAATCTTTCAAATCCCTGATAATAAATATCACCCATTATATCTTTCCCGTCTTCAGCTGTTTTCCAGATGTAATCATCTGCTCTTATTTCAGCAATGTCTTGGTTATTAAGGGAATGCTTAATTAATTCCATTTTTTATTTGTTTTTTGTGATAAACATAATAAAACTCTTGAAATAAAAGGTTTTGCTTTGGGGCAATATGTATGAAAAAGAAACCCCGCTTAAGGGATCTAAACGGGGTAAGGTATAAAGATAATAGTTATTGTGATTTTCCTTTTAATGAGCAGCTTTCTTTTTGCAGGTAGAAATTCCCAGCAAACTGTATAATGGGCAGTAACCTATTAAACTTGTCAGAATGAAAATTCCAGCTACAACTATTAGAACGATTGCTATAGTTCCAGAAATAATTTTTGTAAAGAATAATACAGCGATGATAATAGCTAAGATTATTCTAATAGTTTTGTCTTGTGATCCCATATTTGTTTTCATAGAATTTTGATTTAGGGTGAACACTAAAACAAAAATGCTATATATATAGGTGTTTGTCAGTGACTTTTATCACATTGGAGATAAAATTTCTACTTTATTTCTAAAAAGTTTCAAAATACCTTTTTGTTCCAGCTGTTTTAACAATCTAGAAATAACTTCTCGTGAGGTAGAAAGCTCATTAGCAATCTCTTGATGGGTAATGTTAAGAATATTAGATTGAACAGCCTCAGATTTTATTTTTAAATAATCGATGAGTCTTTCATCTATTTTTTTAAAGGCAACGCTATCTAAGGCATTAATAATTTCGTCGTAACGATTGTCCATGGTACGCAGTACAAACATCCTCCAGCTGGCATAGTTATCATACCATTTTGTAGAGATTGAAGAGGGGACTGCGATTAGTTCAACACGTTCCTCGGCAATTGCTTTTATATTGCTCAGTTTGTTCATTAAGGAAGTTGACAGGGATACTGCGCAGCTTTGGCCTGACTTGATATAGTATAAAATCAATTCATTTCCGCTATTTGTTTCTCTAATTACTTTGATAGTACCCTTAATTAATAGTGGGATTACTTTTATATATTTATTAGGCTCTACAATCACATCTCCAGGATTAAATTCTAATCTGGTGCCAACCTGATCAAATTCTGCCCGAAGCCCCTGCTCTAGAAGAAAATCAAATTTCTTATTTATCATTTTGAAAATAGTTGTGTGAATACTTGCTAATTAAACAATATTAATGTTTAAACAATAAATATAGATATTGGTAAAGCAAGTGCACCTTTATCTTTCCAAAAAATAAAAATTATTAGGATTTCGGCTACAAAACATGGCTTAATTGAATTAATATTTGTTTTAAATATTAATTTTAGCCATTGATATATCCTGATAATAAAAAAAATCTTAAAGTTGTACAGAAATTTAATTGGGATTACGGGTAAATATGATGAAAATCATTTATCGAGATTTATTGAAAGGATTGCTTTTTATATGTGGATGGAGATACATTGAATCTTTTTTTAAAAGCCACAGTAAAATATGTTGCTGAAGAGAATCCTAACTTTTCATATATTTCATTAATATTATATCCTTCTAGGATTAGTTTCTTAGAGTACATGAGTCTTTTTTCAATAATATAATTTTGAATGCTCAAATTAAGTAGCTGTTTAATTTTTCTGTATAACTGTATCCTTGAAATATTCATTTCAGAGGCTATATAGTTCGCGCCAAGTTTAGGGTTAGACATGTTAGAATCAACAATGGATTGAAAGGTTGTGAGGAATTTTTTATCAATGCTGGTCATGGAGTTGCCTGGTTCAATCGAATTATTTGTACAGCTAAATTTTTCTTTTAATTGTTCCCTAAAAATTAAAAGACTTTTTACAATTTCGATTAGATAATCTGCATTAAATGGTTTTGTTATATATACATCAACCAATCGCTTATATGCTTCCACTTTAGTTTCTTGGTTATTGACGGCACTCAGTAATATAATTGGAACTTGAAATGTTGATGGATTTTCTTTTATCTCTGTTAATAGATCCAATCCGTTCCCATCAGGAAGCATCACGTCGCAAATAATTAAGTCTGGATAATTTTCATTCAGAACTTTCTTAGCATCATTATAATTTAAAGCAAATAACAAATTATACTCATTTTGAAAAATCTCTTTTAAATAAGCTTGAATTTCATCATTATCATCAATAATTAATAAAAATTTGTTTGAATTGGAATTTATGACTGGAATAGGAGTAAAATATTTCTCGTCAAGATTATCCGATAGTTTTTTATTTTCAAATTGCTGTGTTAGCTGTTTATTTCGAGCTTTATCCTCTATATTTAAGTGATTGTCCCCGATTAATAGCCTTAATGTTATGGTAGTACCCAGGCCCTCTTTACTGCTAGCAGTTATTTGTCCATAATGTAATTCAATAATCTCTTTTACGTATGCTAATCCAATTCCAGAACCGGTACTTGATGCGTTAACCTGGAAATACGGCTCAAATAAATTATGTAGGAACTTTTTATTAATTCCAATACCATTATCTTTAATTCTTAAGTGTATGTAATCCCCTAATTCATTTTCTTCGATTATGATTTGAATTTTACCACCTTCAGGAGTAAATTTTACAGCATTCGATATAATATTAGAGATAGCTTGCTCCATAAGGTATTCATCAATCCAAATGGAATTAATTTTAGTAAGCCTTTGGTATGAGGTATAAATCTTTTTTTTATTAAATAATGGTTTGAAATTATTTAATATTTGTTTTATAAAAACATCAAGTGAAATATATTCAGCATTGAGTTTTATTCTATTTGAGGTTATTTTGTTTAAATCCAATAGGTCACCGATTAATGAAAGAAGTTTGTTTGCGCTTCTACCCATTCTTTCAAGTTGGCTTTTAACTTCAATTGGAAATGTATTAATCTTATTAAGTTCTTCAATTGGGGCAATTATTAGAGTTAATGGAGTTTTAAATTCATGGGAAATTTTGGTGAAAAAGTTATTCTTCAATTCTGAAGTTTCCTTTAATTTTTCATTCATTTCCAGGATTTTGTTTTTTTGGGTTAAAATTTCATTATTCTTAATTTCTAAAAATTTGTTTTTCTCCCAATTGCTTTTTAAAGCTAGAATTGACACCGCTGCTAAGACAACAGTTATCACTAAGCTTGAGATTAATATATTTAAGATTGATTTTTGGTTTTGATATATTTTTGTTTGTTCAATAATTAGCTGTTGCCTTTTATCAATATCATTTTGCTGATCTTTTATCTTATTGTATTGCATTTCCAATAGTTTTGCATTGGTTTTATCAATAACTAATGTCCCTAGGATATTATCACGGTTATAAGGTAATTTATTTATAATTGATATTGCAGTTCGAATTGATTCAGTACCACCAGTAGGATATAGGATTGAAGCATTCATTTTTCCATTTGAAATTTGTTCTAATCCATTATTTTTACCAGGTAAGGCATCTACTCCAATAATGATGATTTTATTGTTAGAAATGCTTTCATTGGCACCCATAGCCATTTGATCATTGAATGCTAATAATACATCGAGAGTATTAATTTCTTCTAGATTAGAAAGTACTAATTCCTTTGCATTTTGTTTTTCCCAGTTACCACTAATTCTAGTTTTTAAATTGATTTGTGGATATTTTTTTAAAGCGATATTTAATCCTTTTTCCCTTTCAATGGAGGCTGATGATCCTTCAAGACCAGTAATAATTCCAATATTTCCTTTATGTTTTATAATTGATGCGATATAATCGCCTGCGATTTCACCAATTTCTTGATTGTCTGCTCCCACATATGCATTATACATTCCAGAAGATGTTTTCCTATCAGTAACAATAACCGGGATATTTTTTTGAAATAAAGAATCTACAATAGGAGTGAGGGGCGACGCTTCGTTGGGAGAAACAATTAATATATCAATATCGGATTTCGCTAGTTCTCGGATCTGGTTTATTTGAACTTCATTATCTCCATTGGCGTCTTTATATAAAAATCTTACATTGGAGTAAAATGAAAGCTCTCTTTTCATTTCTTCCAACATTGTTTTTCTCCATGCATCATTACCTATGCATTGTGAGAAAGCAATAGTCACTCTTTTATTATTTTTATCCTCACTGCAGGAAATAAGAATTAAAATAATTGCCAAGTAACAGATTTTAATAACAGGTTTCATTTGGTAATAATTTGAAGTACTAATTTATGAAATTGATTATAAAGAATTTAATTTAACTGGTACAGTGTATTTTATACACACCTAAATTCTAAAGGAGATTTGATACTAAATTGATATAAAATGATATAATATTAATATTTTAAAAATCAAAAATAATATATATACTATTGAAAATCAGATAATTGAGGTTTTTCGTAAAATGATCAAAAAACTAAACTTAATGTTTTAGACAAATTCATAATTCATTTCAATTGGCTATAAATTCGAGTAATAACTAATTGAAAATTTATGAACAAAAACATTGTATTGGTTTGGGTTTTTATTATTGCATTTGGAGGATTCTTATTTGGTTTTGATACTGCAGTTATTTCAGGAGCAGAAAAGGCAGTTCAACAAAATTGGAATTTATCTGAGTACCAACATGGCTTAACAATGTCTATTGCGTTAATAGGAACCGTTGTAGGTGCGGCAATAGGAGCTTGGCCCTCAGATGTATTTGGAAGAAAACCCACATTATTTTTAGTTGCAGTTTTATATTTTTTCTCGGGACTTGGTACTGCCTTAACTATAAATTGGGAATTATTTTTGGTTTTTAGATTTTTAGGAGGTGTTGGAGTAGGGATTTCATCCGTAGCTGCACCGATCTATATATCTGAAATTTCTCCAGCAAAATCCAGGGGAAAATTAGTTGGGCTTTTTCAGTTAAATATTGTTATTGGCATATTGACTGCATATTTATCTAATTATTTAATTGGGCAAAATGAAAATGAGTCTTGGAGATGGATGTTGGGTGTTCAAGTGATTCCATCCATCATATTTTTTATTTTACTCTTCTTTATTCCAGAAAGTCCTCGTTGGTTAATAATTGCCAAGAATAAGATTAATAAAGCTCAAGAAATTCTTATTAAAATAAATCCTGTAGGATATAAAGATGACCTAGATAGTATTGTAAATAATCAAGTCTTCCATTCCAGCCATTCAAAATTATTTGAAAAAAGCCATCGAAAACTTATCATGCTAGCTATAGTTTTTGCTGTATTTAATCAGATATCTGGGATAAATGCTATTATATTTTACGCTCCGAGAGTATTTGAGATGGCAGGTTTGGGAGCACAAAATTCCTTACTTTCTACAGTTGGATTAGGAACAGTGAACTTTATATCAACTTTAATAGCCATTAATTTAATTGATAAGATTGGGAGGAAAAGAATAATGGTTATTGGGACGATAGGAGTAATTGTTTCATTAGGCATCGTGTCCTATTTTTTTCTTACTGAATCTTCATATAATCTGGTAGTTCCTTTATTGCTTATGGTTTATATAGCATTCTTTGCTATTTCTCAGGGAGCTGTTATATGGGTTTTTATTTCTGAAATATTTCCGAATAGTATTCGTGCAAAGGGGCAGACTTTGGGAAGTTTAACCCATTGGGTGATGGCTGCGGTAATTACATTTCTTTTTCCCATAGTTCTCCAAAGCATTGGAGCTGGATTAACTTTCCTAAGTTTTATGGTTTTTATGATTATACAATTATGGTTCATAATCAAAATTATGCCTGAAACTTATGGCAAGTCACTAGAATCGATACAAGAAACAATATAACGTGATGAAACCGCAAAGAGAGATATCGATTATAAGTTTTGGAGAAGTCCTTCTGGATAAAATTGGAGATACATTAACAATAGGAGGTGCACCATTAAATATTTCCTATCATCTTCAAAAATTAGGACTGAATGCTCATATTATTTCAAGAGTAGGAAGTGATTCATTAGGTGAAAAAATCATTGAATTTATTCAATTAAATGGGATTGGTAGCCAGGGATTATCCATTGATAAAACCATGAAAACAGGCTTAGTTCATGTAGAATTAAACAAGGATGGTGAAATATTATATGATATACAAAATCCAGCAGCATGGGATTATATAGCAGATTCTAATATTGATCACGCATGTTTAGTTGTACAAGCAGATGCATTAGTTTTTGGAACCTTATCGAGTAGAAATACCTCCAATCGAACGGAATTATTTAGGATGCTTGGGTATGCTAAAATGAAGGTTTTTGATGTCAACTTTCGCCAACCATTTGTTGATAAAGTTTTGTTTGAAAAATTATTTAGCCTTTCGGACCTCGTAAAATTTAACCTGGAGGAAATTAAAATTGTTGCCGAATGGTATGGGGTTTATAGTCAAGATTTAAAATCCATTGTTGATTTTTTAAATGATAAATATGGTGAAAAGGAAATTTTGGTTACAGATGGTGAGAATGGAGCCTATCTATTTTTTGAAGGTGAAGTATTTTTTCAAGAAGCTATAAAGGTTCAGGTTGTTGATACTATAGGATGTGGTGATGCTTTTCTTGCAGGATATTTATCGTGCAGATTAAAGGGAGATAAAATTAATGCCTCCTTAGCGAATGCGATTAAGCTTAGTGCTTTGGTTGCAACTAAGGAAGGTGGTTGTCCAACTTATAAATTAGATGAAATGAATCAATAATTTTTAACAGCACTATTTACTTAACTAATAGATAATTAATAAAATCAAAAATTAATAAATTATGAAAAGACTCTTATTGTTTTGGCTTAGTTTTTTTTGTCTCGTCAACTTAAGTTTCGCTCAGGAAAACGAGATAAAAGGAGTCGTTAGAAGTTCAACTGGTATACCATTGTCTTCGACGACAATTACAAATTTAAATAACAAGCAAATCTCAAAATCGGATGATTTAGGAAATTTTGTTATTAATGGTTCAATTGGAGATACATTGCAAATCTCTAGAATTGGATCTAAATCAGTTTCAGTTCGGGTAAATCAAAGTTTTATGGAGATAGAACTCGAAGAAGGAGATGTATTGGAACAGGTGGTTGTTACTGGATATCAGACTCAGAGGAAAGCAGATTTAACTGGAGCGGTTTCAGTCGTAACTATGAAAGACGTACAAGCTCCATTAACAGGGAATATTATGAAAAGTTTGCAAGGTCGTATTCCTGGGGTTTATATTTCTACAAATGGTTCACCTGATGGAGGCGCTTCTGTCTTGGTAAGGGGAATAGGAACATTAGGAAACTCAAGTCCATTATACATTATTGATGGAATGCCGAGTGTGAAATCTACCAACGAATTGTCAAATTTAGACATTGAATCAATTCAAATTTTGAAAGATGCCTCAGCCGCGAGTATATATGGTTCAAGAGCTGCGAATGGGGTAATTATTATCACCACTAAACAAGGGGCAGTTGGAAAAACAACAATCGATTTTAGAGCTTCTTCCGCATTAAAAAATTATGCAAAATCACTTCATTGGCTAAACACTGAGGAGAGGGGAATAGTTCAATGGAGAGCAGCACGAAATGATGGTACAGATCCAAATTTTGGCGTCTATTCATTTAAAGATCACAAGGATGCCTCGGGGAATTGGGTTTTAGATGAAGTAATTATACCAGAATTTATAGATGCTGCAAAAACGATGAGAGCTGCAAATACAGATTGGGTAGAAGAAATTGGGAGAAATTCAATTGTTCAAAATTATAACCTGACGATAAATTCAGGCAACGAAAAAAGCAAGGCATTAGTGGCTTTTGATTATTTCAGCAATGATGGAACTGTAAAAGGGACGTATTTTGACAGATATTCGACAAGGATTAATACAGATTTCAAATTGTTAAATGGAAAGATTGTGGTGGGGGAACATTTTTCTATTGTGAAAACAAGAAGAGATGTATTAGGAAGTACACTTGATCGGACAAGAAATATTCAGTCCATCGTTCCGGTTCGAACAGTTGATGGTATAGGTTGGGGAGGTCCCGTTTCAGGGATGAGCGATCGCCATAATCCAGTAAGGATCATTGAGGATAATAAGCAGAACTATGGGGATATGCTTCGCCTGTTTGGTGATATGTATATGGAAGCTTCCTTGTTGAAAAATCTGAAATTCAGAAGCATGCTGGGTATGGATTATTCCTTTTACTGGGAAAGGAATATGCAAAAAACCTATAAATCAGGATATATGTCTGAAAAGGTTGCAACCTTAAATAATTATCATAACAGATGGGGAAATTTTGTATGGAACAATACATTAACTTATAATCTAAATTTGAATAATGATCATAATCTTGACTTTTTGGTTGGTCAAGAGTTATTAAATTATTATTCAGAATCATTACGTGCCGGTAGAAGAGGATTCACCTCAGAAGAACCTGATTATATGTATTTAAATGCAGGACAAAGTACCCAAACAAATAGTGGTGGAGGTACTGCCTACAGGTTGTTATCTTATTTCGGAAAAGTTAATTACAATTTTAAAGATAAATATTTAGCATCCATTACGAGTCGATACGACGGTTCCTCAAGGTTTGGTAAAAATAATCAATATGGATTGTTTCCAGCTTTTTCATTAGGATGGCGTTTATCGGAAGAGAGTTTCATCAAGGATAACTTATCCTTTCTTTCAGATTTAAAAATTAGGTATGGTTGGGGTAAAACAGGAAATCAAGAAATTGGAAATTTTGCTTCGTTTGGAATGTATGAGGCAGTATATGCTACAAATCCAACCTGGAATCCTGACAATGGAACAGCCTATGATATTTCAGGGAGTGGTACTGGGTCATTACCATCAGGATATAGAAGGATCCAACAATCCAATCCAGATTTAAGGTGGGAAGCTGCTAAACAAAATAACATAGGTGTTGATTTTGGATTTTTAGATCAAAAACTAACAGGATCTATAGATTATTTCAATAAATATACAGATGACATTTTAATATCACCACCATTTATTGCAACCCTAGGTGAAGGTGGAAATAAATGGGTAAATGGTGCAAGTATGGAAAATAGAGGTTTTGAGTTTTTATTGTCCTATTCAGACAGAAAAGGTGATTTTAGATATAATGTTACTGGAAATCTTGCTGGCTATAGAAATAAAATAACCAAACTTCCTGAGGATGTAATCAATTCTTATCCTGGAAATGGGGTTGATCAAACCATTATTAATAGACCTTTAAGATCATTTTTCGGATATATAGCAGATGGAATATTCCAAAATCAAACCGAGGTTGATGAACATGCACAACAAATTGGAAAACGACCAGGAAGAATAATTTACCGTGATATAGATGAAAGTGGTACTGTGGATGATGATGATCGAACTTGGTTAGGAAATGCAGATCCAAAATTTGTATACGGACTAAATTTTTCATTGAATTATAAAGCCTGGGATCTAGGTATGTTTTGGAATGGGGTTTATGGAGGGTTAGTGAATAATGGAGCAAAAGGTTTCACAGATTTTGTGGGCTTTTTTAGCGGTGAGAATTATGGGAGAAGAGTACTATCGGCTTGGACACCTGAAAATCCAAATACAGATATCCCAGCATTATCATTTAATGATTTAAACAATGAGCGACGATTTTCGACTTATTATATTGAGAGCAATTCATATCTAAAACTGAGAACTATAGAATTAGGGTATACTTTACAAAAGAATTTATTAGATCAAATGAAATTAAAGGGATTACGGTTTTATGTTCTTGGGGAGAATATTTTAGCCTTTAAAAAGACTTGGGGTAAAAATAAATATACTGGCGTAGACCCAGAGACTCCAAATTCCGGTTATCCTATCCCTTTTTCAATTACAGGTGGAATAAACTTAACCTTTTAAATGCAAAAATGATGAAAAAATTAGTTATTAAAACAGTATTAATTATAGCAAGTTTTTCAATAACCTTATCAGGCTGTAAAGATTATCTGAATATAAATCCAAAAGGAACCTTAAGTGAAGAACAGCTAGAAACTCCAGAGAATGTTGAAAACATGGTTATTGCGGCCTATTCAAGTCTCGGAAATGAAAACTATAACCACAGAACAAACAGTTTATGGCCATATGGAGATTTAAGAAGTGGCGATTCTTATAAAGGAGGTGGTGGAACGGGAGATATGGGAGAATGGAATCTTTATGAGACATTTGTATCCATGAGAGTTGATGTAGGAGGGTTAGATCAAAAATGGTATAGGCAATATGTAGCAATTTCAAGAGCAAATAATGCGTTAAGATTAATTAATAAAATGGATGAAACAACTTATCCAAAGAAAATCGTAAGGTCTGCTGAAATGCGATTCCTTAGAGCACATTATTTATTTGAACTAAAAATCTTATTTAAACATATTCCTTTTATAACAGAAGATATACCATCGGGAGAATATATCAATATTTCGAATGTTGAATTCTCAGATAAAGATTTATGGAACAAAATTATTGCTGAATTTAGGTTTGCTTCTGAAAAATTACCACCTTCTAATGATGGTCAGGTTGGAAGAGCCAATCAATTTTCAGCAAAGGCATATTTGGCAAAAGCGTTGTTATATTCCGCTTATGAGCAGAATGAAAAGCATGAAGTAGTCAATATTGATAAGAAAAAGTTAGAAGAGGTAGTTTCGTTAGCCAATGAACTTTCTGCTAAATTTAGTTTATCGCTTGATTTTGCAAATAATTTTTTATCCAGTCATCAAAACGGTCCTGAATCTATTTTTGCCGTTCAAAACTCTTTAAATGATGGAACTGAATTCGGTCGATTGGATTGGTCGGCTATGTTAAATTATCCAATGAACTCTGAGTATGGATGTTGTGGTTTCCATCAACCAAGCCAGAACTTATTGAATGCTTACAGAACATCTGAAAATGGCTTGCCATTATTTGAAACCTTCAACGATACGGATCTTAAGGGTGTTGATTTGATAAAAAACGCTAATACAGATCCAAGGTTATTTCATACCATTGCATCGCCTGGATTTCCTTATAAATATAAACCGGATTTCATTTTTAAAGATACTTGGATTCGTCAAAGAGAAACATATGGGGACAATATGTCATTAAAAGAAGTAGTGCTATATGATGATCCAAGTTTCAAGAAAATAAATCCTTTTATGACTAGCAGTAAAAATCGAGATATCATAAGATATGATGATGTTTTATTATGGAAAGCTGAGGCATTAATTGAGTTAGATAGAGAATTGGAAGCTTTGCCTGTAATTAATTTAATTAGAGAGCGTGCAGGAAAAAGTACAAATCTTTTGAAAGATGTTGATGGAAATGATATTAGTAAATTTAAAGTGTCGGAATATCAAAATGGCGTTAATTGCAATTGGACTAAGTCATTTGCAAGGGAAGCTTTAAGATGGGAGAGAAGATTGGAGTTTGCGATGGAGGGATTTCGATTTTTTGATTTAGTTAGATGGGGAATTGCATCTGAATACGTAAATAAATATTTAATGGCTGAAAAATTAAAGCGGAATTACTTATCTGCATCTGTTTTTAAGAAAAATAGAGATGAATATTTTCCAATTCCACTTTCTCAAATAAATTTTAGTAAGAAATTATATCAGCAAAATTATGGTTGGGATTAATTAAATCATCTATGCGGATCTATATTTTATTTTTATTGATTTTACCTTTTTCAATTTTATTTGGACAAGAACAATCACGGCCGAATTACCATTTTACACCAAAATCGGGATGGATGAATGATCCTAATGGGATGATTTACAAGGATGGTAAATTTCACCTCTTTTTTCAGCACAATCCAAATGATATTGTTTGGGGGCCGATGCATTGGGGCCATGCTATAAGTAAGGATATGATAGTTTGGGAAGAACAAAAAATTGCGTTATATCCTGATTCATTAGGGACTATATATTCCGGAAGTGCCGTTGTTGATAAAAATAACACATCGGGATTTGGCAAGAATTCATTAGTTGCAATCTACACCAATCATAGTCATGAGATAGAAAAGACTGGATCAGGATTACATGAAACTCAAAGTATTGCTTATAGTTTGGACGACGGAAAATCATGGATAAAATATTCTGACAATCCAGTTATTTCTAATCCTGGAATAAAGGATTTTAGGGACCCGAAAGTAATATGGCATGAACCTACAGCAAGTTGGGTAATGGTTTTAGCCACATTGGATTGTATTACATTTTATAATTCCAAAGATTTAAAAAAATGGCAAAAAGCCGGGGAATTTGGTAAAAACCAAGGAAGTCATGAAGGCGTATGGGAATGTCCGGACCTTTTAAAATTTAAAACCGACGAAGGGGAAAAATGGGTTTTAATTGTTAGTGTTAATCCAGGTGCACCAAATACCGGGTCAGGCACACAATATTTCATTGGTGATTTTGATGGACATATGTTTAAGTCAAATCAAAAGGGAACCAAGTGGTTAGATTATGGCCCTGATAATTATGCTGGCGTAACATTTTCAAATCTGAATGATAGAAATGTGTTAATGGGTTGGATGAGTAACTGGAGTTATGCAAATCAAGTTCCAGCAACTACTTGGAGAAGTGGTAATACAATCGCTCGTGAATTAAAATTAGTTAAAATTGAGAACCAATGGGAATTGTCTTCCTTACCAGTAAAAGAACTCAATAAATATAAAAGGAAGGTAAAAATAGATAGGCAAAACCATGATAATTTCATTGACTTCGATCGTATTTCTGAATTGAAAAATTCATTTGAACTTTCATTTGCACAAGAAAATGTGGAAGATTTTCAAATAATTTTTAAAAATAAGGTTGGTGAAAAAATTATTGTTGGCTACGATTCAAAAAAGAAACAATATTTTATCGATCGATCAAATTCAGGGAATGTAGAGTTTAATAAAAATTTTATTAAGACTGCTTATGCAGCACGAATTTCTAATTCCAAGCAAATGAGCCTGCGAATATTAATAGATAAAAATTCTGTTGAATTATTTGCTGATAATGGATTGACTTGTTTAAGTTCAATTTACTTTAATGAAAATGCCTTTGATTCTGTACAAATTATTCATAAGAATTTGCAGAACAATATTGATGTCAAATTCTATAAAATCATGTAATAAATTGTTGTTAGTAAGTTAGTTGTTAGTTAGTTTAATTGTCCATAGGAATTTATTTCTATGGACTTTTTCTTACAGGTCTATACATTAACTCCAAAGATATAGCCTACCAATGCGGATAATCCCATGGCAATAGTTCCCCAAATGACAATCCTAAGCACAGCTTTTGATATACTTGCTCCGCCGGTTTTAGCAGACACTGCACCTAATATTATTAGGGAGAGAATAGTAAAACCATAAAGGTAGTATTCCATATTATTTACAGGGGCAAAAAAGACAACGAGTAGCGGCAAGATTCCTCCTGCGGTAAAAGCGGCTCCAGAAGCTAAAGCAGCTTGAATAGGATTTGCCTGGTTAATTTCAGTAATGCCAAGTTCATCCCTAACATGGGCTGCTAATGCATCATGATCTGTTAATTCTTTTGCTACAAGCAAAGCTGTTTCTTGTTTTAAACCACGCTGTTCATAAATTCTGGCTAGCATTTGGAGTTCAAGTTCTGGCATTTCGGCCAATTCTGCTGCTTCTCTTTTAATATCAGCTTTTTCAATGTCTGTTTGTGAACTTACTGAAACGTATTCTCCTGCTGCCATGGATAAAGCCCCAGCAACCACACTGGCAATGGTTGCCAAAAGGATAGGATCCCTAGTACTACTCGCTGTAGCAATGCCAATTGCCAGACTGGATACAGAGATTATGCCATCATTCGCTCCTAGAACAGCTGCTCTAAGCCAATTGCTGCGATTTATATAATGAGGGTCAAGGTAGTTTTCTAAGGTTAGCATATTTAATTTTTTTTAAAATGATAATTGGTTTTAAAGTTTGAATTTTGGTTGATATATATTTTTTGATAATGATATAACTTCATTAAAAAGATTATTTAGCAATTCAAGGTTGGATGTTAATGATTTTTTAGGAGTTAAAATGTCTATTGTTTTTATTTCCAATCTATTAGGACAAATTGATAAATTTTCTAGAATTTCAAGAGCATTCTTGTCTCCTATTGGATAGACTTCATTTAATGCAAAAAGACAGTTTACCAATGATTTCAATGTCCTGCTGAAACAGCCGAACGTATTATAATAATCTTCATTATTAGCATATTGAGAAGCTATTTTTATACTGAACTCTGCAGACCATAAAGAATCTTGGATAATGGTTTTCTTTAGAGGTTCTGGATAAGTTTTAATTAATGATTTGAGGTATATGAGAATATTCTGGGGGTCATATTGTGGTAAACAGTTTTCTATTTCTGCCAAATAGAAGATAGATGAGAAACCATATGGAGACTGTTGATCAAAATTATTTTCCCATATACCATCTTGAGCGTTTTGGATAGTTCTTCTGACTTGATTGATATTTCTGTATTGAAAATCTACTTTCCCGGCAGAGGTTTCAATCCACGCCCCTCCGTTTACCCAAGGTCCCCATTCATAAAAATCTGTAATTACTGGAGTTTTTTCTACTGCATATTTTTTTGCGACCAACTTAATTTCGTCTATAGAAAAGGGATGGTTTTCATGATAGTAAATCCCTATATCCAAGTCAGACTTGGAATTAGCTCTACCTGTTGCATATGAACCTCCTAGGACAATGGCAGAAATATTATCGATCTTTTGCAGATCTGAACAGATATCTTTTAATAATTTTTGCTTTTCAGGAGGTAGGAGCATCATCGTTTATTCCTCTAATTTGACTTTTATGGCATTCAATAACCTTTTTTCAAAATCCTTGATTACGCTTTGTGCCCAGAAATTGGCGTAGAAATTCATTTTGGATTTCAATTGGTATTCACAACTTAATTCGACTTTTGTTTGATGTATTGAAATTGGAGTCAGTGCATAAGAAATATTATTAAACTTAAAAAAATCACCTTTTAAAATATGATTGTCAGTGGGTTTGTTTCTTAAATGAGATTTGGAAAGATCAATTTTAAAATTGACAAATACATTTTGTTTCATTTCGCTTATCGTCTCATATAATTTCAATCCATCCGTAAACTTTCCAATTCTAAAAATTGTTGAATCATTTTTATATAACTTGGATTCAATTGGCCTTGGTATACCAATAAATTGATAGAGTCCATCTTGGTAATGAATATTAGATAGTTTGGGTACTTCTAGCAAATTTGGAAAGATTTCAGCGCTGGGTCTATCTATAACGAGGGAATAAGAAACTTTATAGTTTTCGGATTTATCTGGAAAGGAATTCTCTATAGGCAATAGGATCAATGGAAGTAAAATTATTGAATAAAGT
>JBEBTR010000072.1:0-15937 GCA_040393725.1 Sphingobacterium endophyticum
GAATTGTCGAAGGATTTGCGAGGTTCTCTAATATCGGTCCCTGAGCTTGTCGAAGGGCCGACGAATTGTCCAAAGGTTCTCGAAGGATTCTCAAAGGAAGAATGTCGTAAAAAAATAGTTTCCAACGCTAAAGCGTTGGAATGACAGCTTCCAATATTGGGTAGAGAGGGAAATAGGAAAAGAAGTCCTTTTTGAATGGACTTCTTTTCCTATTTCCCTGATTTTTCCTCAAGCGGATCTCTTCATTCAATGTCGAAAGATTTAGTAACTAATTATAACTACTTAGCCGATAAAAAACTACAATTATCTGTTTGACACCTCGTTTCATAGCCTTTTTACAGGCATTTAACTTAATTGTGATTGGAATTTTTTAGTTTTGAGTTTTGCTTTTAGGTTGGGGATAAACTTTATAGTTACAATTTCCTCTTATAAGTAGCGTTATGAAAAACATAGAAACTGGGAATTACAATGATACTGAAACAAAGGAGTGGATATAATAACTTGAGACATGTACTTACTGGAATTTTTTCATTGGTACTGGTTGCAGGATATGCGCAGGAGGAAAAACAAAATTCGGACAAGCTGCAATCTGTTACGCAGTTAGATACTACGAAACTTAGAGTAGGGGATTCTATAGAGATTGTGCGTGATTACCGTCCGATGTTGGCTGATGCTGTGAAAATTCGTCGCAGTCCAGATATGAAGATCGACCGTGCTGCACTTGAGGTTGAGCTTAAAGAGTTAGTTGCGAGCATGTATTTTGCGAGAACACCTTATAGGCAGCCATTTCACAGTCCTTTACCAGAAAGGCACCCGAATTCTTCACGTGACAATATAGATAATAACAGAATTGGAATCATAGCTTTTAGAGCAGGTGAGTTCGATAGGGCAGCTTCCATTCTTTCCAAAGTGCAACCTAATGATGCATTTTACCAAAGTTCTCTTATTGCGTTAGGGCATATTGCCCTGAATGCAGGGGATAAGCAAAAGGCACATCAGGCTTTTTATAAAGCTGCACATATGAATTATGATCGTGAATTGAAGGAAGATGGGCTTTATAATTATGGAAAGATTCTTTATGAATTGGATTCTGTAAAGGTTGGGTTGAAACCACTTCAGCAGTATATCGCGATGAAAAATGAGGATCTTGATCCTGAAACTAAGAAGATTGAGACTACAGAAACCCGAATGGCAAATGTCCTAGCGGGAACTACAAATTTTCAATCGGCGGTTTATTTATTGGAATCATTTGCTAACAGACAGCCAAAGGAAGAAATGATCTATCAAAAGCTTACTTATTACCGCGGATTAGAATTCTACAATGAGCGTGCATTTGAAAACAGTATTTCTATGTTTATGCGTTCTGAAAAGCTTAAATACGATCCAGAAATGGCAGCTTTGGCGACCTATTGGAAAGCAGAAGCTATGTATGAAGTCCGTAAGTACAAGGAGGCAGTAGAGAATTTTAGCAATTTCCTTCGTTTGCCTGCTGCGAAAAATACATCGGTTTACAATTATGCCAACTATGCCTTAGGATATGCGGCTTACCGAATCAATCGATATAGCATGGCTGCTGAGAGCTTTGAACGCTTTTTGGCATCCACAGAAGCTACGACCGATAAAAATATACGTTATGATGTTATAGCGAGATTAGGAGATTCTTATCTTTCTATGCGGAACTATGGCCGTGCAAATGAATACTATGATCAATTGATTGCTGCTAAAGCACCAAATCAAGATTATGCTTTGTTTCAGCATGGAATTATCCTTGGCTTACAGGGAGATAAAGAAGGTAAGCTCAGAACCTTGCAATCTGTAGTTGAAAAGTTCCCGGAGTCGAACTATGCGGATGATGTAGCATTTGAGATCCCATATCTATATTTCACGAGTGGCGATTACGATACTGCCATTGCTGGACTTCAAACAATGATCGAGCGTTATCCAAGAAGTAGTTACGTTCCTCGAGCATTGATGACGATTGGTTTAGTACAGTATAATAAAAATGATAATGAGGCGGCTATGGCAACATTTCAGCGTGTTGTCAAAGATTATTCAAAGACAAGTGAGGCTTCTCAGGCATTGCTATCCATTGAAAGCATTTACCTGGATGCAGGGGATGCTACCGGGTATATTCAATACGCAACTGGTACAAATATTACAGACTTAAGCGAAGCTGAGCAGGATAATTTGGCATTTCAGGCTGCACGTACATTGTTTTCAAGAGGACAATACGGTCCTGCTGTAGAAGCAATTAATGCTTATTTTGATAAATTCCCTAAACCTAGACAGGAGAAACATGCTAGGTTTATTCGCGGGGTAAGTTTATACCATACCAAACGTCCGGAAGAAGCATTACATGATCTGAACATTATCTTAAATGATTGGACCAGTCAGTATACGGGGCAAACCTTAATGACCGTGGCTTCTCTCTATCTTAACTTGAAAGAATATAATGAAGCGATCGTTCACCTCAAAAAACTTGAACTCAATTCTGACTATAAAGATAATTATGGTTTTGCAGTGACTAATTTAATGAAGTGCTATTACGAAATCGGTGATTTTGAGCAGATGGAAAAATATGCGCAACTAATCAAAGATTACGCAAAAGCAACTGATGAGGAAATTGCCACTGCGCATTTATATAGTGCTAAGGCGATGGAAAAACAAGGAAATTCGGAGTCTAGAACCAAGGAACTGAATTTGGCGGCATTGAAAAGCCAATCCGCAGCAAGTGCTGAAGCAAGGTACCTTGTAGCATTGCAGCAATATAAGAATAAGGAATATACCAAAGCTGAGAAATCGGCTTTTGATGTCATCGAAAACATGGATTCAAATGATTATTGGGTGGCAAAGTGTTTTATCCTTCTGGCTGATACTTATGCTCGTAAAGGCAATGCTGTTCAGGCTAAGAGTACTCTGGAAAGTGTGATTGAAAATTATGAAGGCGATGATGATATTATTCCTGATGCAAAAGATCGCTTGCAAAAGTTGAGTAAGAAATAATAGAGGGATTTGTTGAAAGTGAATATGTATTTTCACTATTGTAAAGAATTAAATATTTAGTCGTCCCTATTCAGGGACGACTTTTTTTTGGATATATTTTTTTGATTATTTTATTTTTTCCTAATCTGTTTAACTCTAAAATTTAAAAGGAATTTAATTTGGAATAACATTAAAAATATGAAATGGAAGTTGTAAATTTTGATCATTTTATAGAGCCCTAAAATGTTAATAGAATCAGATGTTACCAATAGAGGAATAAATAAGTTAATACACATAACCAATTGAAATGCAGGAAGTTTATTTATTATGGCATACTCATTATGATGGTAGGCTTGAAGGGGGTGAGGATTGTAAATTGATAGGAGTTTATACTTCAATTAAGAAAGCGGAAGAGGCAATGAGGAGATCATCAGCGCTTGAAGGGTTTAAGGATAATTTGGAGAGCTTTGAGATTTCAAATTATCAATTAGACTTTGATCATTGGACCTCTGGGTTTATTACTGAAAAATTAGAGTGAAGGGAAGTCCAAAATAAAATTTTGGAAATGGAGAGGGTTCATTAGATATTAAGTGAATAGAAATTTGAAAGGGTTACAGATTTGTTAAAGTAATTCTAAGTAGGGCATAAGGATTATCGCAGCCAAGAATAAGCATGGTTTATCATTTGGTTGATTAGAGGTATTGAGAATTGACTAAAAATTGATTTTATTGTTTGGTTATCTTATAATGATTATGATAAAATAAACGCAAAAAAAATGATTACGTTAAAGCCAATTAAAAATGAGGAACAGTATGAAAGTTATTTGGAAAGAATTTATTTCTTAATGCAGAATGATTTAAAAGCAAAATCTAAAGAATCTAATGAAGTTGAAATTCTCACCATCTTGGTTAAAAATTATGAGGATAGACATTTTAAGTTAGTGCATGATCTAATGTAAATGTATTTATAGTTTTAATTTAGGAAATTGATCATGCTATTAATTGTAGGATTTAAAGTATTTATGAAAACACTGATTGAATCCAATGCTTAAAATCAAAGTTTTTGATTAATAAATATTCCTTGTTATCAGAAACAATCTTGTCCAATTGTTTTGAATATGTTTCCTTAGACTTTTTTTTCCAATCATTGCCTCTTAATTGAGGTTTTAAGGAGATAATTTTAAATATTAGCTTCTCAATTTGTAGCAACTTTCCTTTTTTTTGGAAAAGCCTTTTATATGCCCGGATTTCAGAATCTATATATTCTTGATCATGCTGGTTTTTTAAAATAGTCATTATATAAAGCAATTTAGAATTACGATAGATACTAAATGATATATATGATGGATATACTATGAATAGCTCATTAAGTATCTGTTTTGTCTTTTGATACTCTTCCAATAAATAAAAGGTAAGTGCTTGGAAATAATAATATTCAATATGTTTTTCAGTGTCAGCAAAAATTATATTTTCAATTTTATTACATAAAGATTTTGCTTGTTCAAGTTGATTCTTGAATATATGGAATTGCATTAAATAAATATCAGAGGTAGCTTTTGCGATATTTTTAAAATGTTCTGGATAGTTGTCCAATAATAAGGTTTGGATCTTTTCTAAGAAAGGAAGCATTTCTTCATATTGCAACGTATTTCTTAAGCTATTAATAATTCCGTCTAATGTTGATAGATAGTCATAAGGGGGATAATTCCAAAGCGTTGGATTAGTTTCAAACTGTTTGACCAAGTCTGTGAAAATTAACAATGCAGATTGGTAATCACCTTTATTTATGAAGTAATGTGACTGAAATAAAAGATGGATCTTTTTAGTTTCGAAAATGTTTTTGCGATTGTTGAATGTTAGGTTTAATTCACCCAATATTAAATCATCTGTATTTTCTTCGATAATTGGATTGTTAGCTAGTCTATAACTCAAAAGTTCATAAAGATTGTAATGATCTTGGATTTCATTAATCGACTTTAATAATAATTTGGCTTCAAGCTGTTTATCTATTAAATATTGTTCGTCAATATTTGAAAAATTTAAATTATGAAGTGTATCTAACTCCATTCTTACAGCTTGATAGATGTTTTTTAAATTTTCAGATTCTTTAGCTTTTTTATAAACATTTGAGATTTCTTTTAACCCTCTACCTGGGATGGACCTTTCGAAACATAACTGTGCTTTCATTAACCCATGCAACTGTTGGTACCAAGAATTTTGTTCTATTCTACTTTGGACGAGAAAGTCTGTCAATGTTTTGA
Source organism: Sphingobacterium endophyticum (assembly GCA_040393725.1). Classification (GTDB taxonomy): domain Bacteria; phylum Bacteroidota; class Bacteroidia; order Sphingobacteriales; family Sphingobacteriaceae; genus Sphingobacterium; species Sphingobacterium endophyticum_A. The sequence continues at coordinate 5,243 of JBEBTR010000072.1, forward strand.
ATAAATAATTACTGGTGCTTTCAAGCGAGCTTTTTGGGTAGTTGTTTTTGAAATTATGTTGCCAATTTGAAATAGGATTATTTTTTGAAAGGAGAATTTCTTCAAATAAAACCAAGTACATTTTTGGACCATTGATGTTTTTTGAATAAGAAGTAAAGTGTTTTTTCTCTGAGGATGATAATGAGAAAATTAATTTTTCTAAATCTTGAAATAACATAAGATTGTAATTAATTTGGAAATATCGTATTCATAAATTATTGATTTAAAGTATTGTATGAATATTTTATTCTGATTTAGGTGAATTATAATTATAAAAATTAATAAAAAATTGTCTTTTTTCCAAAAAAGCAATAGCTAATTTTATTGTAATAAACCTAAATCCAATAATAAATGAGCAACAAAATTTTAGTAGTTGGGAGTACGAACATGGATATGGTCGTTAAGACAAACCATATTCCAAAACCAGGTGAAACTGTATTAGGCGGAACCTTTTTTATGAATCCTGGAGGCAAAGGAGCAAATCAAGCTGTTGCAGTTTCTCGGTTAGGAGGAGAGGTGGTCTTCATAAGTAAAATTGGTAATGATATTTTTGGAAAACAGTCATCCAAGATTTTTGGAGATGAGGGTATCAATATTGGTGGCATTTATGCTGAGGTCAATAGTCCGTCTGGAATTGCCTTAATTACAGTGGATAAGCATGGGGAAAACAGTATTGTTGTTGCACCAGGATCCAATTCATTTTTGGACAAAAACAATGTTAAAGATGCGATAGATAAATTTCCTGAATCTGAAATTCTATTGGTACAACTAGAAATTCCTATTGAGACAGTGAAATTTGCAATTGAATTGGCTTTTGAAAGAAAGATTCGTGTAATTCTTAATCCCGCCCCAGTTAACCCGGAAATATTGTCTATACTGAATTTAGTGGATATTATTACTCCAAATGCGCAGGAGGCATCAACCTTAGCAAATTATCCAGTTGAAGATTTAGAGAGTGCAAAAATTGCAGCGAAGAAAATTAGAGAATTAGGAGTAAATACGATTATTATCACCCTTGGGAAAGAAGGAGCATTAGTATATGATCAAGAAGATTATTATATAATTGAAGCTCCCATCGTTGATGCTGTTGATACAACTGCAGCTGGCGACGTATTCAACGGGGCATTAGCAGTTGCATTGGCAGAGGGTAAGGAAATGAGACATGCTGTAACCTTCGCTTGCCGATGTGCTGCAATATCTGTTACTAAGATGGGAGCTCAAAGTTCCATCCCTCACAGGAATGAAATAATCTTAAATTATTTCGATAAATCATAAAATACTAACCTTAAAAACCAAAATTATGTTTATTGTATCTGATTATACTACAGCTGTTATTTTTTGCATTGTCACGATGATATGTTGGGGATCATGGGCAAATACTCAAAAAGTTTACCAAGATAAATGGCGATTTGAGTTGTTTTATTGGGATTACGTTTTGGGTATATTTTTATTTGCATTAATTAGCGCTTTTACTTTTGGAAGTTTTGGAGATTCTGGCCGTCCCTTCGTTGAAGATATTGCACAAACTAATTCCTCTAATATCCTTAATGCCATATTGAGTGGTGTAATTTTTAATCTTGCCAATATACTTTTGACAGCTGCGATTGCATCGGCTGGAATGTCCGTCGCATTTCCCATTGGGATTGGTATTGCTTTGGTTGCAGGTGTGTTCTTTAACTTTCTTATCCATCAAAAAGGTAATCCATATTTATTATTCCTAGGAGTTACCTTAGTTACTATCGCGATAATTCTGAATGCTGTTGCCTATAAAAAACATCAGGTAGTAAAACAATCAAGAGGTATCGGGAAATGGATTGTAGTATCCATAATTGCTGGATTCTTGATGTCTGCTTTTTATCCATTTTTAGCATCTGGGATGGACTTGGATAATTTTGAAAGCCCACAGCCTGGAAAAATGACTCCTTATACAGCATTTGTTATATTTTCGACAGGTATCCTATTAAGTAATATTGTGTTTAATTCATTTTTGATGAGAAGGCCTTTAGAAGGGGATCCCATCAGTTATAAGGAGTTATTTAAAGGGAATGCTAAATTTCATTTAATGGGCATATTAGGAGGAGCAATATGGGGATTGGGTAATTTATTTAATTTGTTAGCAGCTGGAAAGGCAGGCCCTGCCATTTCTTATGGACTAGGGCAAGGAGCAACACTCGTTGCCGCACTATGGGGTGTGTTAATTTGGAAGGAATTTAGTGGGCAAAGTAATCTGGTTCGAAATTTAATTATTGCTATGTTTTTCTTTTTTATTAGTGGTCTTGGCCTTATTATTTGGTCTGGGGAATAATAGAAACGCAATTTTAATAACATTAATGAATATTAAAAACCTTAAAAATATGACAAAATTTAAAAAATTGATTTTGCTAATCCTTATTCTGAATGTTTGCTTTTTACCATTTGGTTTTAGCCAGAATCAAAAAGAATTTAAAATAAGTCCTAAGATCTTAAAAGACAAAATTAAAGGCGGCTGGGCAGGACAGACTATTGGAGTGACCTTTGGTGGCCCGACGGAATTTAGATATAGAGGCACTTTTATACAGGATTATGAAAATTTACCATGGTATGATGGGTATATCAAAAATACAATGCTAAATAATCCCCACTTGTATGATGATATCTACATGGATTTAACTTTTGTTGAAGTAATGGAAAGGTTAGGGGTTGATGCTTCAGTAGATTCTTTTTCAAATGCATTTGCAAAAGCAGAGTATTCATTATGGCATGCAAATCAAGCTGCGCGATTTAACATATTAAATGGAATAAAAGCACCTGAATCCGGACATTGGAAGAATAATCCACATGCTGATGATATAGATTATCAGATTGAAGCAGATTTTGCAGGATTAATGAATCCAGGAATGCCTAATTCAGCTTCAGAAATCAGTGATAAAATTGGGCATATTATGAATTATGGAGATGGATGGTATGGCGGCGTGTATGTGGGTGCTATGTATTCATTAGCTTTCCTTTCATCCGATATTGAATTTATAGTGAATGAAGGTTTGAAAACCATTCCCAAAGAAAGTGATTTTTATAAATGCATTGCAGATGTTATAAAATGGCATCAACAGTATCCAGATAATTGGAAACAGAATTGGTTTGAAATCCAACAAAAATGGGCGGAAGATACAGGTTGTCCTGAAGGAGTTCACGCACCATATAACATAGATGCAAAAATAAATGCTGCCTATGTTGTATTAGGCCTATTATATGGGAAAGGTGATTTTACTAAAACTTTGGAAATATCTACTCGAGCCGGACAAGATTCTGATTGTAACCCATCTACTGCAGCGGGGATTTTAGGAGCCATGGTAGGTTATAGCAATATCCCAGAATATTGGAAGTTAGGTTTAACGGAAGCCGAAGATATAGATTTTAAATACACCAAAACAAGTCTTAATAAGGTTTATGAAACTAGTTACCATCAAGCCTTAGAGATGATAAAAAAGAATGGTGGAAAAGTCAACAATAATCAAATTACAATTCAAACCCAGAAACCAATTCCTGTAAAATTTGAAAAAAGCTTTGAAGGAATATATCCAATCAGGAAAAGCGTAATTAACAAAAAACTAGATAGGGAATTTGAATTTGACTTTGAAGGTACTGGCTTTGTTTTGGTTGGATCGCCGAGAAAAGTTGATCCAAAATCAAAAGATGTTGACATTTCTCTAAAAGTAGAAATAGATGGAAAAGTAGTCTCTACATTTAGCTTACCTACAAATTATCTGACTAGGAGGGAAGAGATTTTTTGGAATTATGATTTATCAAATGGTAAGCATAAAGTGAAGATTATTCAGCCTAAATCTATTGAAGGATATTATGTCGATATAAATTACTCATTAATATATTCTGATAAACCTAATATAGGAATAGAACAGCATAATCATTAATTATCGATGACAAGAAGTGAAATGTCATTTAGAAAGGTGTTGACTGTTTATTAATGAATAAGAAAAAAAATATTAATAAATATAAAATAATTAACTTAAAATATGTGTTATGAATAAAATTAATAATTTAAAAGTTCTGGCTGTCACTGGATTATTGGCAGTTTTAACAACAACATTTTCCTTTGCTCAGGAGAATTTACCTTCTCAAGTAAAATTTAAACCTGATGTTCTGAAGGATAAGCTAAAAGGGGGATGGGCAGGTCAGGTAATAGGTGTCACATTTGGCGGACCTACAGAATTTAGATATAATGGAACATATATTCAAGATTATGCTGTTATTCCATGGAAGGACGGATATATCAAAGAAACTATGGACAACATTCCTGGTCTTTTCGATGATATTTATATGGACTTGACTTTTGTAGAGGTGATAGATCGACTCGGAATAGATGCTCCTGCAGATTCTTTTGCTGTAGCATTTGCTAATGCACCATATCCATTATGGCATGCAAATCAAGCAGCAAGGTATAATATATTACAAGGCATTATGCCACCGGAATCTGGACATTGGATTCATAATCCACATGCTGATGATATTGACTATCAAATTGAAGCAGACTATGCTGGATTAATGAATCCAGGCATGGCAAATTCTGCCTCTGAAATAAGCGATAAAATTGGTCATATTATGAATTACGGAGATGGGTGGTATGGTGGCGTCTATGTAGGGGCAATGTATTCAATTGCATATGTTTCAGATGATATAAATTTTGTTGTTGAGGAGGCATTGAAAACGATTCCAAAGGAAAGTGATTTTTATAAGTGTGTAGCAGATGTTATTTCTTGGCATAAACAATATCCGAATGATTGGAAACAAACTTGGTTTGAAATTCAAAAGAAATGGTCTGAAGAAGTGGGTTGTCCTGATGGGGTGTTTGAACCTTTTAATATTGATGCTAAAATAAATGCGGCCTACATTGTTTTAGGATTGCTTTATGGCAATGGGGATTTTACGAAAACTATGGAAATCTCTACCAGAGCAGGCCAAGATTCGGATTGTAACCCATCTAATGCTGGGGGTGTATTAGGAACTATACTTGGCTATAATAAAATCCCTGCATATTGGAAAATGGGATTAAAAGAAGCCGAGGATATCAATTTCAAATATACCGACATGTCCTTAAATAAGGTTTACGAAGTTGGATATAAGCATGCATTAGAGATGATTAAGAAAAACGGAGGTACAGTTGGGACTAATGAAATTGTTGTAAAAGTGCAAAAACCTCAAACAGTAAGATTCGAAAAAAGTTTTGAAGGTCATTACCCGGTAGAAAAGATATCGGTTAGAAAAGATTTAGAGAATTCTTATAGTATCGATTTTAACGGAATTGGAATTGTAATGAGAGGTGGTGCGTTTAAAGATAAGGATGTTAATGAAGACTATACCTTTGATTTAACTTTATTGATTGACGGAAAAGAAGTTGAAAACTTTAAGTTACCAACAAATAGTCATAATAGGAGACATGATGTGTTTTGGAAATACCAACTTCCAAAAGGAAAACATACAGCTAAAATTATTGTGAAAAACCCTAAAAAGGGATATAGCATACGACTTAATGATGCAATTATTTATTCAGATAAACTTATCAATGGTCAAGAATTTCATTCGAATAAGTAATCAAATCATTTAAGGAACTAATAATTTTTTAACCAAACATATTACGCTATGAATTGCAATAAATTTTTGCAATGTTTTTTCAAGGAGAAACATTGCAAACGGACCTCCTATACGCTATTTTTTGTGTTGTTTAGTTCATCATTTACCTTAGGAAATGTTAAAGAAAGCTTGATTTTGAGTGATAAGTCAGGTTTTGAAATCCATGAATTAAGTTTTCAAAAAATCATAACAGGGGTAGTTGTTAATGTTGGAGGCAATCCTATTGAAGGAGTTTCGGTAACTGTGAAAAACTCAACAGTTCAAAATAAAACCAATGCAAAAGGTGAATTTTCTATTTCTTCTTCTACAAATGAAGTAGAATTAATATTTAGCAGTTTAGGTTATGTGTCTAAAGAAATCAAAGTAGGTTCGGAAAATAATATAAAGGTGACCTTAGAGGAAAATACGACAGGGTTGGATGAAATCGTAGCAATAGGCTATGGAACTCAGAAAAAAGTGAGTATAACGAATGCAGTTAGTAGCATTAGTGGGAAAGATTTGGAAAGTCGTAATTCAACAAATGTCACGCAAGCATTGCAAGGGAAATTGTCGGGCCTAACGATAATAGACCGAGGCGGCTCTCCAGGAGGAGAAAATTTCACTTCTCGGATACGCGGAGTAACATCGCTGAATGATAACAATCCATTAGTATTGATAGATGGAGTGCCGGGTAGCCTTTCTAGAATAAACCCATCAGATATAGAGTCTGTATCAGTTTTGAAGGATGCTGCGTCCACTGCTATTTATGGTTCCAGGGCTTCTGCTGGTGTAATTTTAGTGACTACTAAATCTGCTAAAGATGGTAAAGTAAGTGTTTCTTATGATGGTTCTTATGGATTAGCAAGGTCAAATAATCTTCCGGAACATATGGAGGCAATAACTTATTTGAAACAACAAAATGCGGCATATCTTAATACGTATGGAAATATTTTTTATACAGAAGAATATATAAATAATTGGACTGCAAATCATCAAAAAGATCCAGAGAAATACCCAGAACCTAATACTTGGACAGACGTTATGTTTGATTTGGCTCCACAGCAAAGTCATACTATTTCAATATCAGGAGGAGATTCAGAGAAAATAACTAATCGAATCTCAGCTCGATATTTAGACCAAGATGGGGTATTGCCAAATTTCAATTTTCAAATTGGGGAAATAAGATCCAAAAATGATATAAAAATTTTTGATAAGCTTTCTTTAACCTCCAATATCAATGTTAGAATTACAGATAGAACAACTCCGGTAAACGAATGGGAGTCTTATAACAGGATGTGGCAAAACAGCCAGTGGGCAGTTCCAGTTTACTCTGATGGAACTTATGGAATATCTGTAGATAGTTATAGTCCTTTAATTAATGCCAAAGAGCGGGGTATTTCTAACACTAAAACCACTTATTTATCTGGGATTTTCAGGGCGAAATATCAAATATTAGAATCATTAAGTCTTTCAGGTCAGTATTCAACCCAATATGAAAATGGACTTACAAATTCTTTCACTAATAAATTTGAGTTCAAGGATAAATTATATCCAGAAAGGAGGATGTTTAATAATATAAACTCGATGCAGGATAACAGGACATGGATGAAAGAAAACGGATTAGATATTCAATTGAATTATGATAAGCAATTTAATGATCATCACTTAAGTGGTTTGTTAGGTTATTCAGAAATTTATCATGCAGATAATTGGAATAGAGCTGCTAGACAAAATTTTTATAATAATGACTTACAAGCCATTTCGATGGGTGCAAATGACGCAACACAATCTGCGACCGGAGGAAATTCTGAATGGGGTTTAAGATCATATTTTGGAAGGATTAACTACGATTATCAGAGTAAATACCTGTTGGAAGTTAATGCCAGATATGATGGATCATCACGATTTGCTGAAGGTAATAGATTTGGTTTTTTTCCATCTTTTTCAGCAGGATGGCGTGTGTCAAATGAGTCGTTTTGGGAAGCATTAAAAGAAACAATAAACGAATTTAAGATAAGAGGTTCATGGGGTAAAGTTGGAAGCCAACAGGTTGGGTTGTATTCCTATATGCCTACATATAATCAACAGACTTATATTTTTAATGGGATGCCAGTAAATGGATTTCGACAGGTTAATCTTGCAAATCAGGATATTTCATGGGAGTCCACTTCCCAGTTTAATTTAGGATTAGACGGTGCCCTTTTCAATGGTCTGATTAATTTTTCTTTCGATTATTATAATAAAAGAACGGAGGATATCTTATTATTAGTGCCAATTCCTGCTACAGTGGGTTTGCTTCCAACCAGCCAAAATGCTGGTATTGTGGAAAATAAAGGTGTTGAAGGATTGGTTCAATTTAATAAAGATTTTGGGGACTATAGATTCGGTTTAGGGCTGAATGTTAATTATAACCATAATAATGTTGTTGATTTGGCGGGTACTGGTCCACATATTTCTGCCTATGGAAATAGTGATTATAGAACAATTACAACTGAAGGTCAACCGATAAATTCTTATTATGGATTTAAAACCGATGGATTTTTTAAAAATCAAGAGGAAGTAAATGGTTATGCTAAATGGGATCAGTCCGTTGGGCCAGGAGATATCAAGTACGTAGATCAAAACCAGGATGGAATCTTAGGCCCCGATGATTTTGTATTACTTGGGAAAGAAATCCCAGATTGGACGTTCTCCTCTAATATGTCTTTTGGATGGAAAGGATTTAACCTCGATTTATTTTGGCAAGGAGTTTCAGGTTCTCAGAAGATAATGACTGGTGCAATAATGGAACATGGAATTTGGGGAGGGTTTACCCATCAAGAGTACGCTGATTATTGGACTGAACAGAATCCAAATGCTAGGTACCCTAGACCTACAAAGTACACTATGAAAAATGCCCAGATTTCTGACTTTTGGATGGTTAATGGGTCTTATTTAAGATTGAAGAATGTTCGTTTATCTTATGATTTCCCTCAAACCATTTATGAAAAAATAAAGGCAAATGGATTAAGTGTTTATATTTCTTCTACCAATCTTCTGACTTTTTCCAAATTGAATAAATATAATATTGATCCAGAAATGGAAGGGAGGGGACAAGAAGGAAGTTTCCCTCAAACTTCAGTCTCAACTATAGGTATCAATATAAACTTCTAAATCTAAACAAATGAAAAATATTGGAATTTATTGCATGTTACTCTGTATAGTATTGAATGTTTCGTGCAAAAAAGACTTGCTTAATACTCTTCCTAAAGATAGGTTATCCAGTGAACTCTTTTGGAAGACACAAGAGGATGCCATTATTGCTTCTAATGGTGTCTATTCATTTCTTGGAAATCAATGGAGATACACATCCATGGATGCATTTACAGATATTGGACATTTCATTCTACAATGGCGAGGGGAATCAGAGATCGAGAAAAATACCTACAATGCAAGTAATGGTGTTATAGGTGGTGAGTGGAGCTATTATTACACATTGATAAGATCATCAAATGATTTTTTGGATAAGGTAGAATTAATCAATGAGATTGATCCTACCATTAAGAAAAGATTAATAGCTGAAATGAAAACAATTCGATCCTTTGCTTATATTAATTTAACCATGCTTTTTGGGGATGTTCCTTTAATAGTTAAACCAATTAATGTATCTGAAGCGAAGGAAATAACTCGTACCTCAACAAAAGAAATTTGGGATTTTATATCAAAAGAATTGACAGATGCCTCAGTCGACCTACCTGAGGTACAAGAGGAAGTTGGAAGAATTACAAAAGGGGCAGCTTTGGGACTTAAAGCCAGGGGAATGCTTTATGCCGGAAGATTTAAAGAAGCTAAAGAAGCTGCAAATCAAGTAATAAAACTGGGGGTTTATAAGATTCATCCTTCATATAAGGAACTTTTTGATTATGCAGGAAAAAATTCATCGGAAGTTATTTTTGCTAGACAATATGCAAAAGATGTTGCAGCACATTCAATTTTCACCTTTTTTACTGCAAATAGTTTGTTTACCCAAGCATGTCAAGTAGTACCTACAAAATCATTGGTTGATGCTTATGAAATGAAATCTACAGGACTACCTATTGAAAATTCAGCAAGTGGTTTTAATCCATTCAAACCTTATGAAAACAGGGATCCAAGATTGAAATATACTGTGTTTGTTTCAGGAGATATTTTGGCGAATGGTAAGCCATTAAATACAATCCCCGGCAATGGTTCTGCTGACGATATTACAATTTCTGCCGAAAACGTAACTTCAACAGGTTGGTATTTTAAGAAATGGGTAAGTAATTCAGATTTTGCCAATCCCTGGAATAGTGGTTTAAATTTAATTTACTTAAGGTATGCTGAGATCCTATTAATTTATGCTGAGGCATCTATTGAACTCAATGAAATTGATGATTCAGTTTTAAACGCAATAAATGAGGTAAGGACTCGTCAAGATGTGAATATGCCTAAAGTAATTTCTACTAATCAAAGTGAATTGAGAGAAAGAATAAGAAGGGAGAGAAATGTAGAGTTTGCAATGGAAGGTCTTAGGTTATTTGATATAAGACGTTGGAAAATTGCAGAGAAAGTAATTCCAGGTCCAGTAAAAGGAATGACCTACGAAAATCCTAAAAGTCCAGGCCAATTGGTAACAGTACAATTGTCTGGGTATGTAAAAGAGTTTAAGTCAGACAAAAACTATCTATGGCCGATCCCTTTTAATGAGATTCTTCTCAATAAAAATCTAACTCAAAATAAAGGATATTAGAGGGATTTAAGGTTTAGTTTATGGTAGTGAATGGTTAAATAGGTTTATTATTAGTTTTAATATCCTTGAATTTAGGTTCAAGGATATTTTTTTGAAGGCTATTTCTAATATAAAATTGAATAGGAAAACTCCTAAACTCTATATTAAAGTGATTGTAAATTTTCTTGAGATTTTTGAAATGTAAATGAGGAATGGTTTTAAGACAAAAAAAAGTCGTTTTATCTTTTCAGAAAAACGACTTTTTTTCAGTGCGCCCACCTGGGCTCGAACCAGGGACCAAAAGATTATGAGTCTTCTACTCT
>JBEBTR010000073.1:0-15896 GCA_040393725.1 Sphingobacterium endophyticum
TCAATTCGTCGATGATGTTTTGAGCACCCGCAAACTTGTCAATTATGAAAAGAACATATCGGATATCAACCGAAATTGTACGTTGCAATTTAGGGTCGAAAATAACGTCTCCTGCCATTGCTTCGATGTTTCCATCAAAAGCCAAGCCAATTAATTCCCCATTTGCATTTAAAACAGGTGAACCTGAGTTACCTCCAGTGATGTCTTGATCACTTAAAAAGTTAACTGGAAGGTAACCTCCCTTGTCTGCATAACGTCCATAATCCTTATTTTCATATAGTTCCATTAATTTTTTAGGTAAATCGAACTCCTCATCTGCAGGTTTATATTTTGCGATTGTTCCTTTTAAGGTCGTATAATAATTTTCTTTTGCATCGTTTCTTTTATCCTTCGGAAGCGCTCTTATTGTTCCGTAAGTTAAACGTAAAGTTGAATTTGCATCTGGATAATATTTCCCGTTAGGATCCATTTCCAATACCCCAGCAATATACTTGCGGGATGCTCCTAAAAACTCATCATTCATCTTCTCTGCTTCAGGGGAGGTTTCACGATACTTATCCATTAATGCTGAGGAAAGTTTGTAAAGAGGATCTTCATCAATTAGCTTGGCATCAGGGTTTTTTAAGTAGGCGGCAAGTTTTTCTTGTGAACCAAATACACTTTGATCAAAGGCAGATTTAACATCTCCTTGAAAATTCCCGGCATTTTTGTTAGCTAATTCGCGGACATATGCTGAAATATCCCCTCCTTTTGCTGCGTAAAGATTTAACTCATCAGCAAGGACATCAATTTCCAATGGCATATAAGCTTTCTCATAGTTATCGGTTATGAAGGCTTCTATACGTGGTGCCATTTCCTTACGTTTTGCTTCATTTTCTTGTGCATATTGTTTTAACCCAGCACCTAGCGAAGCTGGCATGGCAGCAAAAGTTGATGAACGAAGCATGCCCGTCAGGTAGTTGTCGTGTTTCGCTTTATCATTGGTTTTTGTATAGTAATCGTTGATGATTGATAATACATTACCGTATTTTTCTTTGTTTTCAGGACGATTTGCCCATTTGTTAAATCTTTTTTCTTGCTTACGTTTGGTCGCAGAGGTCTTGTGTTTTTTCAACGCATCGATCATCCCTTGTCTATTTTTCCAGTAGTTGGCAACTCCGGAATACTTGGATGCATAGTTAAGCTTCACAGCTTGATCCTTATCCATGTATTTTTTCATCGCGTCCATTCCAACTTTTGAAGCCTCAACCCATGCTGGATAAGCATAATTAACGTTCTGATCGATACCAGCAGCATTCATCCAACGATTCGTACGGCCTGGATATCCTAAGATCATCGAGAAATCCCCATCTTGGAAGCCTTTGATACTTACTGGAAGGAATTTTTTTGGCTTCAATGGAACATTGTCCTTCGAATATTCTGCAGGATTACCATCTTTATCGGCATACACCCTGAAGATTGAGAAATCTCCTGTATGGCGTGGCCATTCCCAGTTGTCCGTATCACCACCAAATTTACCAATGCTGCTTGGCGGGGTTCCTACTAAACGAACATCCGTAAAATCCTGATAAACAAAATAATAGTATTCATTGCCATTATAGAATGGACGGACAGATACAACGTATTTACCATTCTCGCTATTTTCTTTTTGAATTTTGGCAATCTCCTGGTTTATAACTTTTTCACGCTCTTTCTCCGTCATCTTATCGTTCACCAATCCCAAGATGCGTTTAGATACATCATCCATACGCACAAAGAATCTAACGAATAAGGATTTTGGTTTTAATTCTTCCCCATGATTTTTAGCCCAGAATCCATTGGTTAAATAATCATGTTCAGGTGTAGATAGTTCTGCAATTGCACCATATCCACAGTGATGGTTTGTGAAAACAAGTCCACTCCCAGAAACGATCTCCGCAGTACAACCCCCGTTGAATTGTACAATTGCATCTTTTAAGCTGGAATTATTGATGCTATAAATTTCTTCGGCTGTTAATTTCAAGCCTTTTTTCTGCATGTCGGCTTCGTTCAGACGCTTCAGGTGCATCAAGAACCACATGCCCTCATCAGCAAATGAGAAGGTACTAACTAGCGTTAGCACACATAGTAATAATAGTTTTTTCATATCAACCTTTTTAATGGTAGGACAAATTTGCCGGAATTTAGGCGCAAATCAAAATCATTTGTAAGGAAATGACCTCATGGCATATGATTGGTTTTAATTATCTTTGCTGAGATGGCGTCATTTGAAGACTTTAAATTTAACAAGCAAATCCTAAACGCAATAGACGAAGCGGGATATTCTAATCCAACTGAAATTCAGCAAAAGGCTATTACGCCGATTCTTGCAGGTCAGGATGTTATGGGAATTGCTCAAACTGGTACTGGTAAGACAGCAGCATTCGTTCTGCCCATGCTCATGAAGCTGAAATATGCCCAAGGAAATGATCCTAGAGCATTGATCCTAAGCCCAACTCGTGAGTTGGCTATGCAGATTGAAGAACATATCAAGTTGTTTTCTACCTATTTGGACTTGAGAACCGTATTATTGTACGGTGGTTTAGGACCAAAAACTCAGAAAGAACAGTTGGCTAAAGGCTGTGATATTATTGTAGCAACTCCAGGTAGATTTCTCGACCTTTATTTAGAAGGAGATATCAACGTTAAAAGCTTAAAATTCTTGGTATTGGATGAAGCTGATAAAATGATGGATATGGGTTTTATTGGAAAAATCCATCGAATCCTTGAGGTTGTGCCTCGAAAAAGGCAAAACTTATTGTTTTCAGCTACAATGAGCGAACTCGTTCGAAAAATTGCCGGTGACTTCCTTGCATTTCCAACAGTAATTGAAGTGACGGAACAGGCAACTCCTGCCAAAACGGTTACCCAGGAAATTTACCATGTCCCTAATCTTAAAACAAAAATCAATTTACTGCAACATTTCTTTAAGGATGATGAAACATTCAATAGAATAATTGTTTTTTGTAAAACTAAGGTCGTAGCTGATCGGGTCTATTCTTTTTTAGAACGAAAGTATGGTGCTGAGGATGTACGTGTCATACATGCCAATAAAGGACAAAACACAAGAATCAATTCTATTAATGCTTTTAAAGAGGGTGAAGTAAGGATATTGGTAGCTACTGATGTTGCGGCCAGAGGATTGGATGTTTCGCAAGTGAGCCATGTCATCAACTTTGATGTGCCTATTGTTATTGAAGATTATGTTCACCGTATTGGTAGAACAGGTCGTGCTTTTCAAACCGGAGATGCAATTACCTTCTGTAATCCTGCTGAGGAGTATTATGTCGGCAAAATTGAAAAATTAATCCGACAATCTATCCCTGTAAAAGAATTGCCAGCAGATGTCGTTATTGAGAAAACACCGTTTGATGAAAAACAGGCAATTGCAAGGGAAATCGATGCTCAAAAAAGAAAAGAAGACCCTGATTTCAAAGGTGCATTCCATGAGAAAAAATATGCGCCAAAAACAAATAATTCCAAAAGACCGGTTCGTGGAAAAGGAAAACCTGTTAAAAAAGGAAATAGTAAGCCAAGTAAAAAGAGATGAAGTTAACTCCGCTGAATATAACCTTAGCATGTGTATTGGTATGGGCAGTTTCAGAAGTGGGTTCCACAGATAGGGCCTTGTTTAGTTGGGCAGGATTGCTCATCTTATCTGTCGTATTAATTGTCGTTGATATTCTCTTTCGACTTTGGACAAAGAATATTCAACGCCTATGGATTATGCAAATAGGTTTTATTTTGCTGGTAGGTATAATTTCAATATTAATAAAATTACAGTTTTAGATATGAAGAAAGCAGAAATCAAGCTTCAAATTGAATTAGATGATAAGAATGTTCCTGAAACAATTCAATGGTCATCAACGGATGGTGAAAAAACCGAGGAGCTTCCGGCAAAAGCATTATTCCTGGCTCTATGGGATGCGCAATATAAGAATTCATTAAGAATCGATCTGTGGACCAAAGATATGCCTTATGATGAAATGAAAAGATTTTTCTATGAGACTCTTCAAACATTAGGAGACTCCTTTTTACGCTCTTCAGGTGGCGACCCAATGGCTGAAAAAGTTATTGCTGACCTTCGCGACTATTGTGCGCACTATGCTGACAAAATGGATATTTTGGAGCAACAGAATTAATTATATAAAAATCTGTCAATTGAGTTTGACGAAATTGAAAGCATAAATGGAATATTTTTTAGTGAAGTCAGAACCATTTAAGTACAGCTGGGAAAAATTTAATAAGGACGGCGAAACTTTTTGGGACGGTGTAAGAAATTACCAAGCAAGAAATAATTTAAAAGCTATGAAAAAAGGAGATTTAGTCCTTTTTTATCATAGCAATGAAGGAAAGGAAGTTGTGGGGATGGCTAAAGTAGTTAAGGAATTCTATCAAGATCCAACTACAGAGGATGAACGTTGGGTCGTTGTTGATTTAGCCCCTGTAGAAACGTTTAAACATCCAGTAACTTTGGAAACCATTAAAGCGGACCCTTTATTACAAGACATAGCTCTGGTAAGACAAGGAAGGCTGTCAGTCATGCCTTTAAAGCAAGAAGAATTCGATAGAATTGTCGAACTTGGAAATTCTTAAAAATGATTAAAACTCTCCTGCTGGAGAGTTTTTTTATTGCCTCACTCACTGCCTTATTTCATCTCCTTAAAACCTGCCTTTACTCATTCTTCAGTTATAATTGAAAAAATTAAAATAACTTTATATTAGCAAGAGCTATTAATAACCAATTATTCAGCAAATGATAAAGGCAATCATTTTGGACGATGAAATCCGGGGAAGCGGATTGTTACAGCATAAATTGCAAGAGTTCCAGGAGTTCTTGTTAGTCGCTGCGGTTTTTAATGATCCTCAGGAGGCTTTAAAACAAATACCTAACATTGAAGCGGATGTCCTGTTTTTAGATGTGGAAATGCCTTTCATGAATGGATTTGAATTTTTGGAAAAAATCGGACAATTTGATTTTGAGGTTATTTTTGTAACAGCATATAACATCTATACACTTGATGCACTGAAGGCAAACGCGCTTGACTATCTATTAAAACCCGTTAACAATGAGGAACTGGATTTAGCAATCCGAAAGCTTCAAAAAAGAATTACTCAAAAAGAAAAACTGAAAAAGGTAGACTTAATTGAAACCCGTCCTAATATGGCCAGAATCGCTCTTCCAACTGCTGAGGGAATACACTTGGTGAAAAGAGATGACATTCTAAGGGTGGAGGCTATGAGTAATTATAGCATATTTTATCTCAGCAACCTCTCTAAAATTATTGTTTCCAGAACACTAAAAGAATTTGAATTGTTATTAGAAAATACACAGCTGTTAAGAATTAATAGAAGTGTAATTGTAAACCTAGATTATATCGTTAAATATAGAAAAGGTGAGGGGGGGACTGTAGAGATGCTGGATGGATCGGAAATCGAAGTCTCCCCAAGTAAGAAAAAGCAGTTAATGGATAGGTTATTTTCCACATTCTAAATTGTACAACATTGAGGATTGTATTCATTTTAATCCTTGCTTTAAGTTTATTCATTCATCATGTTCATGCCCAAAAGAAAATCTATAACTTCCTGCATTTTACGGAAAAAGATGGATTGGCAAGCAATGAAATCGCAGGCTTAGCTGAAGATCGGAATGGATTGATCTGGATAACAAGCAAAAGAGGTCTTTCATTTTTTGATGGACAAAAATTTACTGATGTAAAATTCGAAGGCGAATCCGAAGTATTGACCAATTACCTCGGAAGTATTGCTATTGACCCTCAAGATAGGATTTGGATCACAACCCAAAACAATGGATTAATTTGTTATGATAGAACCCAACCCAATGGTAAAAACCTAAAATCCTACCATGCAAAAATTAGCCAATCCGGACTTGTTAAAAACTCGCTTTACGATGTTATCGTTTCTAAATCTGGGATAATCTATTTTTCAGGACAAGAAACAGACTTGCAAGCCCTAAATCCAACAACAGGTGAAATCAAACAGGTAGTAATGCCCAGAATAAAATCGGACAATTACCTCACAATTTTTAGCTTGAAAGAAGATTCTCTCGGAAATATTTGGTTGGGAACAAGGTATGACGGAATTATTCGGTATAATCCTAAAAACAATTCCGCACAGCAGATCAACCTTGCAAATACCGGAGAAAATGCTGTGGACGGCTTTATTTTTCGACCAGATCGATTTTATGCTGGCTATTATGACCATGACCTCATTTCTGCTAAATATGATTTCTCAGACTTAAAAACATCATTGTTAGGTTGGGAAAAAAATAAGGATTATTATGATAATTTTATCAGCTGTAATACCTTTTGGCCATCCGAAAATAAGATTTTAATCGGACACGTACTCAATGGATTGTATGCTTACGAACCGGAATTGAAAACCTTAGAACATATTTCTTGGGATGATTTAATGCCAGAACTACCAAAACCTTCCCGAATACACGCTATTTGTGCCGTAGCAAATGGGTATTGGGTTGCTACCTCCTCTGGATTATTTTTCTATTCACAAAAATTAAATCAGGTCAATACGCTCATCGCTGACAATTCTGAAGATCCAATCATCGAACTTTTTAAATGGAAAAATAAAACCTGGTATTGGACCAAAAAGAATTTTGGAGAAATGGAAACCTCCTTAACAAAACGAAAATCTTCCTTCTCGCTTCAGGGTTTAAATATTGGCTCTATTAATACAACTCCCTCTGCAATTTATTTTTCAACCATCGACAAGGGTGTATATGAATTCCGCAATCCATTAAATGGACTTAAACCTTTAGAAATTAAGGGTAATGAATTTAATTTCCGAAATGCAGATTGTAATTCTGTTATATTGGACACCCTAAACGCCGAAGAAATTTTGTGGATTGGATCTTGGAATTCTGGGTTATATAAATACCGTATTTCAAATAAAACCATTGAACTATTTTCTGTTAATGATGGACTTCCAGACCATAAAATAATCACCCTCGGGAAAGACGGTAATGGTGATATTTGGTTAGGAATGGATGGATATGGAATCGTGTTATTGGAAGAAAAAGAAACAGCAAAATTTAAACAATTCGCTCAACAACAATCATCGGCAAATACGGTTCAATCGAATACAGTATTTACCTTTTACCTGGATAATGAGAAAAGATTTTGGTTTAGTAATTCAAATTCCGGAATAGGGGAAATAAAACCTAATGGAAAATCCTATCAATTCATACAGTATGCTGACCAAAATATCTATCCTTGGCTATATCCTATTCAAATTACAGCGGACAAAAACGGATTATTCTGGATACAGGCTCTGGATGGAACCATGCTGTTCGATCGGAAATCGAAAGTATTTATTCATTTAAATAAATCGGAAGGGATTTATCCTCCTGCAAACATAAAAACCTATAATTTTTATCTAACAGATAATGAGGTTATTTGGTGTACTGAAAAGGGCTTGATAAAAGGACAATTGCCAATGTTTCATTCTGACAAATCTCCAGAAATTAACGTATTAATCAATAAGTTTTTTGTTCATCACCAGGATCGGTCGTTTGAGCTCTTTAATAATGAAATTAAACTCGGTGCAGATGATAATAATTTTTCCTTTCACTTTGCTGTCGTTGAACAACTCACAAAGCAAGGGCTAGACTTTGAATATCAACTCGTAGGGTTTGATAATAGCTGGGTGAAAAGCTCTTCAGAGCAGCTCGCTCTATACAATAATTTAGATGGTGGTAAGTATGAATTTAAGGTTAGGGTGAGGGACCAGTTTGGAAATTGGTCTCCTAAAATAAGTTCAGTCCATATTGATTTGGCTTCACACTGGTACTCCACAATTTGGTTCAAAATATTATTGGTTATGCTGTTTATTGCAGCAATTACGATGTTCTTCCTCTATAGGATTAGGGAACATAAAAATATCAATAAACTACAGCTAGATTATAATGATAAATTAAAAGAGGAATTATCTAGGAATGCAATAAAAATAAAAGAGCAGGCAGCAGATATTGAAAGGGAAAAGCAGGAGCGGATGGAAAATAATTATAAACAGAAACTCTATGAAAGTGAGTTGAAGGCGATACGATCGCAAATGAATCCGCACTTCATCTTTAATGTTCTGAATTCCATTGAGGCTTATGTTGTCGAAAGGGACAGTAAAAGCGCTAGTCGGTTAATTCAAAAGTTTGCTAGTATAAGTCGATTGGTGCTTGAAAATTCTCAATTTTCTACTGTTGGATTAAAATCTGAAATCCAACTTCTAAAGCTTTATTTAGAGTTAGAACAGGAACGTTTTAATCATGCTTTTGATTTTCAGATGGATATTCAAAAAGGATTGGTCGATGAACATATCAAGATTCCATCCATGCTTATTCAGCCTATGGTGGAAAATGCTGTTCATCATGGCGTTCGTCATTTAAAAGATAAAAAAGGATTTATTTTGCTGAAAATCTCCGAAGATGAAAATAAAATTGTTATTGAAATTTTAGATAATGGCGTAGGATTTAAGGATTCACCAAGTATTAAATCCTCCTCGTTCAAAACCAGCTCCTTTGGAATAAAAGGAGTAAGGGAAAGGATCAATATTATCAATAGTAACTTAAAGGATCCAATCGCATCCCTGCAAATTGAACAATTAATCGGAGAGAAATTTACGACCAAAGTAGTCATTAATTTACCCGCACATCATAAAATATCCTATCCTGAATAATACGAGGATAGGTTCCATATACTTTAATTAGCTTTTGTGCTCAAATAGACTCACCAAGTTTTTGATTTCAGTCGCATTCTCAGGTTTTAATTTTCCACCTAACAATAATCTTAATTCTCTTCTCCTTAATGCCTCTTCAAATAAGGTTTTTTCCTTGTCAGTCTCTGGAATCAATTTAGGAATTGCCTTTGGCTTGTTTTCTTCATCAATGGATACAAACGTATAATATGCTTCATTTGATTTTACTTTCGTGCCCTGTGGTAAATTCTGCGCAAATATTTCCATTCTTACTTCAACTGATGTATTGAATGCTCTGGTCACTTGTGCCTCGATTGTCACAACCTCCCCAAGTTTAATGGAACGTTTAAATGATACATTGTCCACAGATACTGTAACCACTTGATTGTTGCAATGCTTTTGCGCAGCCATTGCTGAACAGATATCCATCCAGTATAATAGCCTTCCTCCCATTAAATTCCCAAATGTATTGGTATCATTTGGTAGAACGAGCTCGTTCATCACCGTATAGGATTCTCTTGCGAATTTTTCTTGCATAATTATTTTCTATAGTATTTAAATTGTTGATCGATAAATGTTAAAGACTCTTGGAAAGGAGTTGGTTGAAAACCTAATTCCTCTTGCGCTTTCTTGAGGATAAACCCTGTTTTTTGAGGTCTATTTTCTGCCTGTCCTATTTCTTCAGCTCGTATAGCTGTGATTAATGTTTTGTCAAGACCCCAGAATGCTGCCACCTCCTCCACAGCTTCTTGAATACTGAACATCTTATCACTTGAGATGTGATAGATGCCTTCCGCATTTTTTTCTATGGAAAGAATACAAGCTTTAGCAAGATCATCTACCCAAGTTGGCATTCGCCATTGATCTGATACTACTTTTATTGGTTCTTTTGCTTCAAGCTTAGATTTAGCCCATAGGACTAAATTGGACCTTTTTTTATCCGCAATAATGCCATATACTAAAATAGTTCTAAGAATGGCTGCCCTGCATCCTGAGCCAGTGATGGCCTGCTCTGCCATTAATTTGCTTTGACCATAAGCATTACAAGGGTTGCTGGGTGAAAGCTCATCATAGGGCCCATTTTTACCATCAAAAACAAAATCTGTGGATAAAAAGGTAAGATGAATATCTTTGGATCGACAAAGCTCTGCAATCGTGCTGACCACATCTACGTTTAATTTTTTGCATTTATCGGGTTCCGCTTCGCAAATTTCCACGCTCGTTATTGCGGCAGTATGAACAATGTGTGTCGGTTTAAAACTGTCGATAAGGCTGGTTAATCCTTCAGTATCTAACAAATCCAACTGTACAAATTCGTATCCCTTTGTATTTGGATTTCTATTAGGCCCCTGAGAGGTACAACATATTTGAAACTTTTGTTTCTCAACAAGCATATCTGTCAGTTTCTGACCTAAAAAACCATTGGAACCAGTAATTAATACCCGCCTTGAATTCTTTAATTCGTCCATTGAAAATCCATTTTATTCTGTTTCATTGAATTGTCTAAAACTTCTATTTCAAGCTTC
Source organism: Sphingobacterium endophyticum (assembly GCA_040393725.1). Taxonomy (GTDB): domain Bacteria; phylum Bacteroidota; class Bacteroidia; order Sphingobacteriales; family Sphingobacteriaceae; genus Sphingobacterium; species Sphingobacterium endophyticum_A. The sequence goes on from JBEBTR010000073.1 coordinate 10,269, forward strand.
AGGATTGATTCCATAGCCTTGTAATTGATCTTTTCTTCATCATCCGTAGGCTTGTGATAATCATCATGTCCGCCGGTATGAAAGAAAAGGACAGGAATGTTCTTTCGGTAAAAAGATGTTTGGTCAGATCCTCCGTTCCCATCACGGCTCAAATTAAATTTGATGTCGCTGCGGATACCTTCGAATATCTTTGGAAATGCGCTGCTTGTACCGTAACCAATAACCGCAAGCCCATTGTCGGGGTTATATCTTCCAATCATATCCATATTTAGCATCCATTGAATGGAATTCAAGGGAATGGTTGGGTTCTCTGTAAAGTATTTTGAACCTAGTAAACCTAACTCTTCAGCACCAAATCCTATAAATAGAATATTGAATGGCTCAATAATATCATTGGATGTATAATGTCTTGCCAATTCTAACAAACCTGCAACTCCGGATGCATTATCATCCGCCCCATTATGTATCTTCCCAACTCCTAAAGAATCTCTAGAGCCACCGATATGACCTGTTCCCAAGTGGTCATAATGTGCTCCAATAACAATAGTATACTGCGCGGAATTATCTAAATACCCAATTATATTTTCAGATTTTCTTTCCGCATTATTGATCTTTACTTTGGTAATTTTGGCAGGAAAACTTTGCCTAAATCCTTGTACTCCTTTGGGTTCAAGCTTGTATTTTTTGAAAAATTTCTCAACATAATCAGCTGCTTTTGATGAACCTTGCATACCTGTTTCTCTTCCTTTCATTCTATCTGCAGAAAGATATTTGATATGCTTCTTTAAATTTTTTGGATTTACTTGTGAAATCGCCCAATTTGGACTCGCTAAAAATGCGACCATCAGGGCAATAGAAAATATAATTCGGAAATTTTTCATGTCCAAATATACGGATTAAGGTAAAAGTGATTGTTTAGATTAGATAACTTTATGCATCAAATGTGTTAATCTTCAACGATCTCACTATTCACATTTGTTTTTTCGTTATGTTCTTCCTTAAAGTAACGTTTCTGAAAAATAAGGATTAGAAATACACCCACTGAAATTGCGGAGTCAGCGATGTTAAAGACCGGGCGAAAGAATAAAAATTCTTCCCCTCCCCAGATCGGGAACCATGTTGGAAATGTACCATTTATCAATGGAAAATATAGCATGTCTACCACCTTTCCATGTAGAAAGGAAGCATAACCGCCACCTTCTGGAAATAAAACAGCTTTTGAAAATGGCGTACTTTCACTGAATATCATCCCATAAAAAGCACTGTCAATGATATTCCCCAAAGCACCAGCAAATATTAATGCGACATTGAGTATGAAGCCACGATTGTATTTGTTCTTTACCATATAATGAAGGCCATAACCAATCCCCATTACAGCAATAATTCTAAATACACTCAGAAAGAGCTTGCCATAATCTCCCCCAAACTCCATTCCGTATGCCATTCCTGGATTTTCTATGAAATGGATTAGGACTTTATCTCCTAACACTTTGAAATCTTGACCAATGGTCATATTCATTTTAACCCAGAATTTTGAAACCTGGTCAACCACTAAAATAATTAGAATAAGTAGAATTGGCTTGGTATATCCTTTCATAGCATATAAAAATGGTCTTTGCGTTTTCCTGCAAAGACCATTCGGTTAATCTTGTGCTTAATATTGTTTGTTCTTAGCCTCAATACTCAATGTCGTATGAGGTACTGCTTTCAATCTTTCCTTTTGGATTAACTTACCTGTTTCTCTACAAATCCCGTAAGTTTTGTTCTCAATACGTACTAATGCCGCTTCAAGATTGTCAATGAATTTCTTTTGACGGGCAGCTAATTGGTTAATTTGTTCTTTCTCCAATGTTGCCGATCCATCCTCTAATGTTTTGTAAGTACCTGCTGTATCGTCAGTTCCATTAGCATTGCTATTGCTTAAAGAAGTTGTTAACGAGGTTAATTCTTCTCTTGCAATACGTAATTTCTCAAGAATTATTGCTTTAAATTCCTGTAATTCAGCATCACTGTACCGTGTTTTCTCTGTGTTTCCCATACTTTAAATTTTTTCTATTGATAGCAATAAATTCTCTCCGTCAATTTCGATAGCATCGCCATTTGCCAGGGCACTATCGAATTTCAAACTGTCGGCCAAAATTTCCGTACAAATATACGAGAAATTATTATCTACAGCTTGTTGAATTTCAGTATTTTGACTTAATGTCACATTTATGCGGTCAGTGACTTCAAATCCCTTCTCTTTTCTCAAGTTTTGGATACGGTTAATAAGCTCTCGCGCCATTCCCTCACTCTTTAAGGCCGCAGTAATATGTACATCTAAGGCTACTGTTAATTTACCCAAATTAGCAACCTGCCATCCTTCAACGTCTTCTGCGATAATTTCGACATCTTCGCTGCTAATTACATATTCCGTGCCAGTTAATGGAATAGAACCCGTGTTCTCAAGCTCTTGAATCTGATCCGCAGTAAACCCTTGGATTGCCGCAGCAACAGTTTTCATATCCTTACCTACCTTTGCACCAAGGGCTTTGAAATTCGGTTTAACCTTTTTCTTAATGATTCCCGTCGTGTCCGTAATAAATTCAATATCCTTAATATTTGTCTCCGAAAGTATCAAGTCCTTCACTTTTTCAACTTTCTCTTGGAATGAACTGTCCAATACTGGCACCAAAATCTTGCTCAAGGGTTGTCGTACATTGATGCCCGTTTTCTTCCTTAACGAAAGGGTCAATGAGGAAATATCTTGAGCTAATGCCATTCTTTCCTCCAAGGCTTTATCAACTAAATCTGTATGATAAACCGGGAAGTCTGCTAAATGAACTGATTCAAAGTTTTCCTTTTTCGTTGCAGCATTTAAATCGAGATATAATTGATCTGCAAAGAAAGGTGAAATAGGAGCTATTAATTTAGAAATCGTATCTAAACAGGTGTACAAGGTTTGATACGCGGAGATTTTATCTTCCGAATATTCGCCCTTCCAGAATCGTCTGCGGCATAAACGTACATACCAATTGCTTAAATGTTCATCTACAAAGTTCTGAATTGCGCGAGCTGCTTTGGTAGGCTCGTAATCCGCATAATATTCATCTACTTCCTTACTTAAACTATTTAATAATGATATGATCCAGCGGTCAATTTCCGGACGTTGCTGAATTGGAATCTCAGGTTCTGCATAACTGAACTTATCAATATTCGCATATAATGCAAAAAATGCATAGGTATTGTATAACGTTCCGAAGAATTTACGACGAACCTCATCTAATCCTTCAACATTGAATTTTAAGTTATCCCATGGGGCAGCATTACTGATCATATACCAACGTGTCGCATCAGCAGAGTATTGCTCAATCGTAGCAAATGGATCTACTCCATTACCAAGACGTTTGGACATCTTGTTGCCATTTTTGTCTAATACCAATCCGTTAGATACCACATTTTTAAAGGCTACAGATCCTCTTACCATGGTAGAGATCGCATGTAGGGTAAAGAACCATCCGCGTGTTTGATCTACTCCTTCGGCAATGAAGTCCGCAGGGAAAGCTGAAAAGTATTCATCTTTAAATGGTAATGCTTCTCCTCTTTCCAATTTATCGTAATCCAATCCCCATTGTGCATATGGCATTGCTCCAGAATCAAACCAAACATCGATTAAATCCGGTTCACGAAATAGCTTCTGCCCACCGTCCGATACTAATACAATATGATCTACATAAGGTCTATGAAGATCTAGTTCTTCAGTTCCAAACTTATCTAAATACGATTTATTGATAGCTTTTTCTTCTGCGCTCAGCACATCAGAATTTAGTGAAGACTCTAAATAAGATTTCAACTCAGGCATCGATCCGATGCAGATTTCTTCATTTTCATCTTCACTTCTCCAAATAGGAAGTGGGGTACCCCAATAACGAGAACGTGATAAGTTCCAGTCTACCAAATTTTCTAACCAATTGCCAAAGCGACCAGATCCTGTAGCTTCAGGTTTCCAGTTGATCGTTTTATTTAGGGCTACCAACTCATCTTTTACTGCTGTAGTTCTAATAAACCAGCTATCCAATGGATAGTATAGTACTGGTTTATCTGTCCGCCAGCAATGCGGATACGTGTGCTCGTATTTTTTAACGTCGAACGCTTTATTTTCTTCTTTTAATTTGATAGCAATCAAGACATCCGTAGGACGGAAATCTTTATCCGCTCGTTCTTCATCTGAATAGTATTCTTCCTTGACAAAACGACCTGCAAAATCAGTAATCTCTTTTACAAAACGTCCTCTTCTATCAACTGTAGGAACTTCTTTTCCGTTCTCATCCTTCACCATAATCGATGGTATGCCATTTTCTTTAGCTACTCTAAAGTCATCTGCACCGTAGGTAGGAGAGGTGTGAACAATACCTGTTCCGTCTTCCGTTGTCACAAAGTCTCCCAATATTACTCGAAATGCCTTTTCTAACAACTCCTCAGATGTTACATAAGGCATTAATTGATGATATCGCAATCCCTCAATTTCGGAACCCTTAAATTCTTCAACGATTTCCCATGGAATAACTTTATCTCCAAATTTATAGTCTTGAAAAGAAACTTGCTGACCTTCGGATTTAAAATGTTTTGAAATTAAATTCTTAGCCAATATAACAGAAACTGCCGTTCCAGTATATTGATTGAATGTTTTGATTTTAACGTAATCGATGTTTTTACCAACCGTTAAAGCACTGTTTCCAGGCAATGTCCATGGAGTCGTCGTCCAGGCAAGGAATGCAACATCTTCATCTGGGTTTTCAACCAAACGTTCCATCATAGGATGGATTTGTTGTTTATCTAAACGGAATTCAGCAACGATCGTCGTATCCTTAACGTCCTTATAAGTTCCAGGCTGGTTTAATTCGTGTGAACTTAATCCAGTTCCAGCAGCTGGCGAAAACGGCTGTATGGTGTATCCTTTGTATAAAAGTCCTTTTTTGTAAAGATCCTTCAACAAGAACCATAAGGTTTCAATATATTCGTTTTGATAGGTGATGTAAGGATGCTCTAGGTCTACCCAATAACCCATTTTCTCTGTTAGGTCATTCCAAACATCGGTATATTTCATAACCTCCTTACGGCAGGCATCATTATAATCTTTAACCGAGATTTTTTTACCAATATCTTCTTTAGTAATTCCTAAAGTCTTTTCTACGGCAAGCTCAATCGGTAATCCGTGTGTGTCCCAGCCACCTTTACGTTTTACTTGGTAGCCTTTTAAAGTCTTATATCGGCAGAAAATATCCTTTATCGTTCTCGCCATAACATGGTGAATACCAGGCATGCCGTTCGCTGAAGGTGGGCCTTCATAAAATGTGTAGGGCTTGCTCGCTGGACGGTTGGATATACTTTTCGCAAAGATGTCGTTAGACTCCCAACGTTTCAATACCTCTTTGCCTATTTCTGATAGATTTAACTGCTTATATTCCTTATACATCACGTAATCTAATTCTGTTTTTTAAAGGTCGCTAATTTAATGAAAAAGTTTGAGATAGTATTTAGTAATTAGACATAAGACATAAGACAAAAGACATAAGAGCCGAGATTTTGTCAAATATCCATTGCCTAAGGAAGTTAAATCCCATCGGGATTATATATTTGTCAAATCCC
>JBEBTR010000074.1:0-15825 GCA_040393725.1 Sphingobacterium endophyticum
TTCAGGGTCGAGTGCGGGAATCGCGGGGCTGAACAAATCCCAGCGGGATCACAAACAAAAGCTTCACAGAAATGTGAGGCTTTTTTTGTGCCCGCGGATGAGAACCCGGGTTCGAACTATTTTTTAAGTATTTAGTAGTTAGACCATTGGCCATCAGTAGAGTTGACCAGTTTTATACTTTTGTCTTTTTCACTAAAATTAATTAAAAGTGGTTTAGTACATAACATTCACCTTAGCTAGTATTCTCAAATTCCTCTGTTATTGAAAAAACAATTGTTTGGAAGCAAATATTCAAATCCCATCGGGAAAATTTATTTGACAAATGCTGTAGGGATGGCATATTCAATGAATCCTGTAGGGATGCAATATATATAGAAATTTATTTTACATCACAGAATTCAACACCGTAGGTGTGGCATGTTTCCAAAACCCCTAGCTAACATGTCACTCCTACGGAGTTGTTTTGGAATTAACTCTTATTCCAGACCCTGCGGGTCTGGCTATAGATAGGTCATCCCGATGGGATTTTTAAATAGTAGTCATTAGACCCGAGATAGTTGATAGGATTTTCGGTCATAGATTGAATGCAGTAATCGCGAGACTGAGCAATTCCCAGCGATTTTTAGTTTAGTAGTGAGTATTTAGTAGTTAGACCTTTATAGTATGACAGGGGTCAGTTTCAAAAGGATTGGGGCAAATCTACTAACGATGGATTTGTTTATTTTTTTTGTAAAAAAAATAGAAATTCTGATAGGTAAAATTAATTTCGGAATTTCGTGTAGGAGAGAATTTTGGATATGATAAAAAAATATAAGATAACCGCAGTATTCTGCCTGTTTGCCGTCATTGCATTCGGGCAAAAACTTACCTATAAAAACCATGAGTTTGAACTTAATAATGTAAAGGCATCAGTTGTAAAACTAAAAGGACAAAAAGTGTTGAAAATGGAGAGGGATTTAGAGTCATTGCCTTTTGATAGAAATAACATGGTTTCTTCCGTAGACGAACCTACCTACGCTAAGTTGAAAGGTGTAAACTTTGAAAACGGTATAATTGAAGTTAAGGTTTTGAGTCGTTTGCTCGAAAGTGCACCTGAATTCGCTCGTGGATTTATAGGGGTTGCATTTGGAATATACGAAAGCAATTCCAATTTTCAATCAATATATCTTCGTCCAACAAATGGTAGGTCAGAAAACCAATTCCGAAGAAACCATTCTGTACAATATTTTTCATATCCTAATTATAAGTTTGACAGGTTAAGGAAAGAGTTTCCCGAAACATATGAGACTTATGCCGATATCGATTTGGATGAATGGATTACATTGCGATTGGAAGTAAACGACTGTAAGGTACATCTATATATCAATGGTCAAAATAACCCTTCATTTATTATTGAGGAAATGAAAGGCGATATTAAAAATGGCTCAGTCGCTCTTTGGGTGGATATTGGTACAGAGGGGTATTTTAAGGACTTAAAAATAATAAAGAAATAGAATTGCCTTAATAAAAAAAACATTTACCTAAAACACCTTTTCAACATGATTTTAAATCGAAAAATTACTTTTATTACCTTTCCTTTAGTATGCCTCGTATATTTATCCTGTGGTTCTTCTTCCAATAAAATTGCTAAGGATTATATTGCAATTTCGAAAAGGGATACTGCATTTTTGAATCTTTCGATTTATAGAGATACTTTTTTCGGTAAAATGATTGTCTCTAAACCAGGGAATGTTTTGGATTCTGGTGAAATCGAAGGAAAGGTCGTAGGGGACACCTTGCTTGGAAGCTATTTATATCGCCCTTATGGAGCAAGGCATTACAAGCGAGTTCCCTATGTACTACTTCAAAAAAAGGATACATTAATTCAAGGTCATGGATTGGTCAGTATATATATGGGAGTACCGACTTACCAGATGAATTCTATTTCTTTTAAAAATTCAAAATTTGTTTTCTATCCACAAGCTTCCAAATAGTTAAATCAAATATTACTTAAACCTTAAACCTATAATATCACAAAAGAATAAGATTTCAAATTATACATGAAAGTACAGGATGGAGTTAATATTTAAATAGTTAACTTTAATAATAACCGATCACATAAAAGTATGGCCAATCATGTGTAAACCGAATCGGATAAATATTACTAATCTATTCAAATATCTTATACTAATATTATTTAGTTCACTTCCTTGTATGTTTATTTATGCACAAGAGGTTCTGAACGAGTCAGCAGAAGTTCCAGTTGAGGTGAACCAATCATTGTGGATTTTTGAGTTTTTAGGAAGAATTCATCCTCTAATGGTCCATTTTCCAATAGCATTATTGGTAATTGCAGGATTTATGGAGCTTACAAAAATTGGGCATTTTCATTCTAAGTTACGTTCAGGAATTAACTGGCTTGTGACTATAGGTAGTATAAGTGCTGTGTTAGCAGCTGTTTTGGGCCTATTACTTGCAAACACGGGTGAATATGCTGGGAATAATTTTGAATGGCATCAATGGTCAGGAATATCCACAGCAATACTTTCCTTGATTACAGCAATTTTATTAGGCCTTATTATCAATAAAAATAGAATTGGCTTAATTGGCCTGTATAGAGGGGCATTATTTATGACAGTTCTATCTATTTTTATTACAGGTCATTTTGGAGGTTCATTAACGCATGGTCAAGATTATTTGTTAAGTGTGACCCCATGGGCTCCAAAATCAGATGAGGGAGCAGTTGATGCAGCTTTGTCATCAGCTAATTTTGATTTTGCATCGTATTCAAATAACACAGATAGTTTAAGTATTGAACAGCAAGTCGACCTGAATCTTGCTGTGCGAGCCATTCTTGCCCATCACTGTTTTCAATGCCATAGTAGTGATAAAACCGAGGGGAAATTGAGATTGGATGAGAAGGAATTGCTATTTAAGGGTGGAGAATCTGGAGTGGTAGTTAGAGCGGGTGATTCCGAGCATAGTGAAATGTATAGAAGGATAACCCTTCCGGCAGGGCATAAAGATGCTATGCCTGGTAAAGGCAAGCCTTTAGGAGAAAAAGATATTGCATTAATAAAGTTATGGATTGATAAAGGCGCACCTTGGCCAGATCAGGCCAAAAGTATATTTAGGGTAGCCGAGTTATCGCCTAGGAAGCCAGAATTGCCAAATGCTGTTTCCGGGTTTGAAAATCCTATAGATAGAATTGTAAATTCATATTTTATCAAAAATAAGATTCAGTGGCCGAAGGTTATTGATGATCGTACTTTTTTAAGAAGGATTTATTTTGATTTGATTGGATTGCCACCAACAGAAGAGGAGATGAAGCGGTTTGAAGCTGAAACGTCAAATGATAAGCGGTCCAAAATAGCTGAACAATTGCTTGCACAAAATCAGGATTATGCTACACATTGGTCAACCTTTTGGAATGACCTATTGAGGAACGATTATACAGGGACAGGATACATTACAGGAGGAAGATTTAATATTTCAGGATGGTTATATAAATCATTAGCATCCAATAAGCCTTATAAACAGTTTGTGATGGAATTATTAGATCCAACTGAAGAATCGAAAGGATTTATTAAAGGGATTGCCTGGCGTGGAGCTGTAAACAGTAGCCAAACTACCGCTATGCAAGCTGCACAAAATGTGTCTCAGGCCATGTTGGGAGTAAACTTAAAATGTGCTTCCTGCCACGATAGTTTTGTGAGTGATTGGAAATTAGATGATGCTTATGCATTTGCCAATATTTTTTCAGAGGAGACTTTGGAAATAAATCGATGTGATATTCCCACAGGTAAGATGGCAGATACTCGGATTTTATGGCCGGAACTTGGTGAAATATCTAAAAAAGGCACGGTCAAAGAGCGTTCAAAACAACTTTCAGAAATACTTACCCAACCCGAGAATGGCCGGCTTTATCGTACGCTAGTTAATAGAATCTGGGCGCAGCTAATGGGAAGAGGGATTGTTGCACCAACGGATGAAATGGATCGAAAACCTTGGAGTCAGGATCTATTGGACTGGTTGGCTGTAAATTTTGTGGAAGAGGGATATGATATTAAAAAATTACTTTATTTAATTACTACTTCAAAAACCTATCAGCTTTCTTCAGTTACCATTAAAGATCCTTTGAAAATAAATTCGGAAGACTTTTTATTTACTGGTCAATTGAAAAGGAAGTTGACGGCAGAACAGTTTGCAGACGCTTTAAGTTTGTTGGTTTATCCAGTTTATTCTGAAAATGATCTGAAATACAATCCTTTTGCAGATGTAAAAGCTTTTAAAGATTCTGGAAATATGGTTCGAGCTTCTCTTGTTCAAAATGATGCGTTTTTGACAGCATTGGGAAGACCTAGTCGTGAGAATATTACAAGTGTTAGGGATGGACAAGCAACGCTCCTGCAGGCCATGGAATTGACTAATGGTACGAAGCTAAATGAGACATTAATCCATGGTGCAAAGAATTGGGTATTAAAATATGCCCAACCTGACCCTTTAATTCATGCTATTTATAACCAGAGCCTTAACCGTAAACCTTCTGAAAAGGAATTTTCAATAGCAAAAAAAATAATTGGGAATAAAGTTGAAGAAGGGTCTGTTCAAGAACTATTGTGGGCTATAGTCTTGTTACCTGAGTTTCAATTCATAGAATAGAAGTTCAGTAGCAGCAGCATTTCTATTATTTATAATGATTAATATGGATGATGATGAAAAGTATTTTTAATAGAAGAGATTTTTTAAAAACAGCTAGTTTGGGAACTCTGTCGGCGTTGGCTGCTGGAGCTCCATTATCCGGTTTTTTAGCTTCATGTAAGGGGAGTGTTCAATCAACTGCAGATTCGGTGATTTTATTATGGATGGCAGGAGGGATGGCTCATACAGAAACCTTTGACCCAAAACTATATACTCCATTTGAAAAAGGGCTTGATTCTAACAAAGTCCTAAGTACTTTCAAATCAATACCGACTGTTTTAGATGGGATAAATTTCTCAGAAGGACTAGAATCAATTGCTGGCCTAATGGATAAAGGGACATTGATTAGATCTTATGTAGCAGCTGATTTAGGACATATTCTCCATTCCCGCCATCAATATCATTGGCATACCTGTTATGAACCACCTCAAACTGTTGCAGCTCCACATATTGGTTCATGGATAGCTCAGGAATTAGGTCCCAAAAATCCAGTTATTCCAGCCTTTATTAATATTGGCCAAAGGATGACGGTTGGTGAAGCCGAAGAATTAAAAGCATTTCATACCGCTGGTTTTTTGGGAAGCGAATTTGGACCATTTATGATTCCCGATCCCTCTTCGGGCCTTGATGCCGTGAAACCTCCTCCAGGAATGTCATTTAGCCGTTTTGAAAGACGAAACCAGCTCTATTCTGAATTATTAAATAATAATCCCATTGGAGAATATGGAAGTGACTATCAAAAGGAATCTTTTAAACGATCGATGGAACAGGCTTATGCATTATTGAAATCCCCAGAGGCAAAGGCATTCGACTTAACGGAAGAACCAAAAGAGAGCTATTCAATCTATAATACCGGCAAGTTTGGTTTGGGCTGTTTAATGGCAAAAAGGTTAGTTGAACAAGGTGCAAGATTTATCAGTGTTACCTCGGAATATGAACCTTTTATGGGATGGGATACGCATGAAAATGGACATACGCGTGCTAAGGATATGAAAAAATTGATTGATGCTCCTATTGCTCAATTGATAAAAGATCTTGATAAAAGTGGTCATTTAGATCGAACTTTGATTATTCTAGCTAGCGAATTTAGTAGAGATATGGTTATGGAAGGTCGTCCAGGTGCTGAAGTATTGCATCAAGTTGATCAACCCGATGTAATTAATGACATTAAGAACTATGGAATGCATAGGCATTTTACTGATGGCTGTTCGGTTTTAATGTTTGGTGGAGGAATTAAAAAAGGATCAGTTTATGGAAAAACCTCTGATGAACGACCTTGTAAAACAATTGAAAAACCAATTCGGGTAGAAAGGATCCATCAATCAATTTATCATGCACTTGGAATAGATCAACAAAAACATGCAATTGTTGAAGGTAGACCATTCTACACTACACCAGATGGCGTGCATAAAGCCGAATTAGATTTATTTGGTTAAAATAATAATTGTTTTTTTCTGACTGTAATTCTCATATTTCTTCCAATTATCCATTTTTATTGGACCTACCTCTTTTTGTCATCTCTCTTAATTAAAATTTTTTTAATCGTTTGACAATTGCATTTAAAAGCTAATTCTCAGTATTCTTAATATTGGCTAACTATTCCAAATAGGTTGGTTTTCAAGGAGTACCATTTTATTTTTGATTTGGAATTTATATTAAAAAATTAATATATTTATGATATCAAAATAATATCATTTTAACTTACTAATTATGGAAAAGATTATTAAACCTACATCCGGATATTTAGCGCTGTTTATCTTGCTTTTAAGTATTATTGGATTTGTTTATTCTTTTATTGGAATAGCAACAACTAACAATTTGACATTCATTATTTTATCAGTTTTATCATTCGTTGTTTTTATTGTGATTGTCAAAGGGTTAATAATAGTAAATCCGAATCATTCACGGGTGTTAAATTTGTTTGGGAAATATGTAGGCACTATAAAAGCTAATGGGTTATTTTTCATTAACCCATTGTATACTGCTCAAAAGATTAGTTTGAGGTCGGAAAATTTACAAGGCCAGACATTAAAGGTAAATGACAAATTAGGTAATCCAATTGAGATTGCTGCAGTTATAGTTTGGAAAATTGGAGATACTTATAAAGCAGCTTATGAAGTTCAAAGTTATATGGATTATGTAAGAGTACAAAGTGAAGCTGCGGTCAGACATTTAGCTGTAAGTTTTGCATACGATAGTTTTGAAGATGAAAATGCAGATTTAACTTTAAGAGACGGGGGTGAAGATGTCAATAAAATATTGGTAAGTGAATTATCTGAAAGATTGGCAAAGGCAGGTGTTGTTGTTGAGGAGGCAAGGATAACGCATCTGGCTTATGCTCCAGAAATTGCAGGGGCCATGCTTCAACGTCAGCAAGCATCGGCAATTGTTGCGGCAAGATCTAAAATTGTTGAAGGAGCAGTTGGTATGGTTGATATGGCACTGCAAAGGTTATCTGAACAAAATATTGTAGAACTTGATGACGAAAGAAAAGCTGCAATGGTAAGTAACCTTATGGTAGTTTTATGTGGAGAAAAAGCAGCACAACCTATTGTAAATACTGGAACCCTTTATAGTTAAGGGTTAATTCCATAGTAAAAGATTATTTATGAAAAAGAGTTTTGTGATAAGGATTGATGAAGAAACCTTTAAACTATTGGAAAACTGGGCGCAGGATGAATTCAGAAGTGTAAATGGACAAATTGAATTCTTAATTCACCAAGGGCTTCAGAAATCAAGAAGAATGAAAAAAAATAAAATAACCCAAGGGGACAAGTCAGTCGATAAAAACGACTGACTTGTTATTTAGTCTCTACGGATATATTCACGATCTTCATCTGTAAGATCATCCTCATTTCTTAAAAATTCAGCATCTTCATCAATTGCTGGATAATTATTTGTTACTCCGTATTCTTTTGGATGTTTAGGTTTTCTTCTAAACAAGATTCCGCCAACGATTACTCCCAAAAGAAAAAAAATCCCAAGAATAAGTAATTTCGACGTCCTAATATCCCCAAATAGCCAAAACGATGCCTCTTCTTTGTTGTTAAACAAAATGATAACTAATAGGGCAAGGAGCACTGAAATGATTATTGTTTTAGGCTTCATAAATAATGTCTTTGGACAAAACTAAAAATTAATTTTTGTAATGCAATTTATACACACAGACTCTATAATATGTAACTGTTATATATTATTTTACAGGACAATTATATAGCTTGTAATTTTATTTTTAAAGTTAAGTGCAAGATTACTTAATAAAATATATCATTTTCTGATTACCTAATTGGAAATCTGCCTATGATTTAAACTTTAAATGCATTTGAAGTGTTATAGCATATAGAATAATTTTTGTTGAAAAACGTTATAAATAAAACTATAAACTATATTATAATATTTAGAACTATTGATAAAAGAATTTATTGGGAATACTCCATTGCGGAAAGATGAATATTTGTCTAAAAAATATAAGGCAAATATATTGGTTAAGGAAGAGTTTTATAATCCAGGCAAATCTTCAAAAGATCGAGCAGCATGGTTTATGCTGGAAGATGCCATCAATAAAAATAAAATTATAGATGGGGGCACCTTTGTTGAGGCAAGTAGTGGAAATACTGGAATTAGTATTGCTCTTATAGCTAGTGAGTTAGGGTATAAATCAAGGATATTTGTTTCTTCAAGCTGTTCCGAGGAAAAAATTAAATTATTGAAGAAATATGGCGCTGAAATAGAACGATGTGATAATTCAAATGGATTGCATGTTTTTAATTCCACTCAATATTTAGCCCAGAACTATAGCTCTAATCATCCCAATACCTACTTTACCAATCAGTATTATAATTCAAATAACATTAAAGCAAATTATAAGACCACTGGGCCTGAAATATGGAAGCAAACGGCAGGAAAAGTTACCCATGTCATCGTTGGTGTCGGAACAGGGGGCACGATTTCTGGCTTAGGTCGTTATTTAAAGGAGCAAAATCCTAATGTTAAAATATGGGGTGTAGAGCCAAATAATTCAGTTTATGAACTTTATATGGCTGGTAAAAGTATTCCAGATACAGAAATTAATTTTGATTCAATTGAGGGGATAGGAAGAACATTCATTCCTGGGGCTTTTGACCGTAAATGGGTTGATAGAATTTTTCAAATCAGCAAGGATGATACCATTGCAATGGCCCATTTATTTCGAGCTGAACGACATGACCTATTAGGATTCTCAAGTGCAGCTGTATTGGCAACTCTAGATCGTTATGTTGAAGAAATGGAATTGAAAGAATCCGATGTAGTTGTTTTATTCTTTCCGGATCATGGCAGTCGATATATTAATAAGTTATATAAAGATTTTGCTCCAATTACTGAATTAAAAGGAAACTATAATGCATCAATATAATGACATAGCGATTCCAATTGCATGGCCAGATCAAACAGCAAGAGGTGATGAATTATGGATGGCCATTTTAAAGAAGTTAGGAGTTGTGAAAAATCTTAACTTTAAGGTTGGTCATGCTGCGATTGTTTTAATTGAGAGAAAGACTGGAAATCTAAGATATTTTGATTTCGGGAGATATATATCACCACGTGGATTTGGTAGGGCCAGGTCCAGTATGTTTGATCCAAGATTAGAATTAGAAACAAAAGCAAGATTCAATGAGACCTATACACTTCAAAATATTGATGAAATCTTAAAAGAACTTCAGGTCAAGGAGTTTGCAACTCATGGTGGAGGTAGATTGTTATGCTCAATTTGTCCTGGTATTTCATTTTCTAAAGCTATAGAGTTTGCTGAGGGATTAGTTGAGAAAGGTCCGATTTTATATGGTGCTTTGGCGCCCAATAATAATAGTTGTTCTAGATATGTTGCTCAAATTTTAGTTAATTCCCTTCATAAAAGTGATAAAAGAATTAATAAGATTCTTTTTCCTGAAAGTCTAAAAGCTAGTCCTACTAGTAATGTGGTTAATGCAAATGAGGAAAATGAGGTTTTTTGTTTTAAAGATTCCAAGCTTGAAAAGTGGAAAATGGGTAGGTGGGAATCATTAAAGTTTCAAATAAATTTATTACATCCTAATTTTTTTAAATCGAAATCTCATCAATTACCTGATGATTTGGTATTAGGATTTATAGATGAACCTAAAAGACCTAAAAATTTGCCTGAAAATGCACAATGGTTAGGTGGATTGGGGGAAGGTTGTTGGTTTTCGATAGATTGTTTCAATGAAGAAGCAGAAATTACAAGGTATAATTATCAAGGTGAAATTGATTACTCGGTAATTTGTTATTCTGATGAATCATTTAATAAAATGCATAATTTTAAGTTCAGTTATCATGTTCATCAAAATCAGCATATTGTTAAACAAAATAATAAAGAAATTATATTTAAAACATTAAATATTAATAATTTAAACATTAAAAAATCTATCTAAAAAATATAATAAGAAAATGGAATTAAAAATTTTAAAAGCTAAAATTCATACTGTAAAAGTAACCGAGGCGAATGTGGAATATAATGGATCAATTACTATTGATGCAGACCTATTAGATGCTGCAGGAATTGTTAAATATGAGCAGGTTTACATTAATAATGCAATTAATGGCAGTAGAATAATGACTTATGTACTACCAGGAAAAAGAGGAAGTGGTGAGGTTTGTATGAATGGTGGAGCAGCATTGCATGCTAAGGTAGGTGATACTGTACATATCTTGTCGTTTGTAAATCTTACCCCAGAAGAGGCTGAATCCTATCAACCTACTTTAGTTTTTACAGAAGGAAACAATCAAATTAAATCTGTAGAAAAATATGATTATTAAATAAAATAGATTTAGAATGGAATTAAATTTCAGATGATTTTTTAATTCCTTATTATAATCAGAAATTATCAGGGTCCGCTATTTAGCGGACCTTTTTCATGAATATTATTTTAAGAATCTTGATTGGATTTGGGTAACTATATTAGAGCTTCTCAATCACAATTTATCTACGAATGTCGAATTAAGCTTATTTCTTTTGTTTTATTATATAATTTTGGTACTGCTAACTCATAAAATAGAAAGGATAATTATTATGTTTAAAAAATCACTGAAATCAGTGACTATACATCAGTTTATTGTTAATAACTTCAAAAACTGAATAAAGTAGAGGTATATGTTTTATAATATGTTGATAATGATTAAGAAAGTGATTTTATCGGTGTTCATGTTTATTACATTATGTTCATTAAGTTCATGTTTTGATATTGTTGAAGAAATCAATATGAAGACAAATGGAAGTGGTTCTATCACCGGAACATTGAATATGAGTAAAAGTAGAACGAAAGTGTCATCGCTAATGAAACTTGATAAAATTGATGGTTTTAATATTCCTTCTCAAGCGGAAATTAGAAAAGAGATGGCAACGATAGTTCAGATTTTGAAAAATACAAAAGGAATAAGTAATGTTGATTATAAGTTGGATTTTACAAATTACATTGCGAGTGTTTCTTGTGATTTTCAAAATGTCAATGCATTAAATTTATATACTGAAACTTTAGCTAAACACTTTAAAACTAAGCTTAATACTTATTCTAATTATAGTTATAATTTAAACACAAAAACGTTTATTAGAAATTATAAGCATAACCCTGAAGCTATCAAAGAATTCAATAAACTGAAACCTGAAAATCAAAAATCATTTGATCAGGCATTTTATACAAGTATTTATAGGTTTCAAAATCCTGTGAGTAAACAGGATAATTCTTTAGGGAAGATATCGGGAAATAAGCAAGCTGTAATGATCAAAGTACCGATCCCGACCTTAATAAGTGGCCAAGCTAAATTAGGCAACACGATCATTCTTAAATAATAAAAATCTAATTTTACATATATGAATAACTTGAAACTTGCCATTGCATTATTGGCGGTTAGTCTTGGAGGAAAGGCATATTCTCAAGATTTATTATCAAAGATTCCTGAAGACTCAAAATTTGTTGTGGCATTGAATGGCAAAGGCTTTTTTAAGCATGCTAAATTAAGTCAGTTAAACGATATTTTTAAAAGAGCAGGTTTTTTTAAAGAATTAAGCGAGGAAAATGTAAATTTTAAAACTGAAAATATTGAAGATTTAGGAATTGATTTTCAGGCAAAATCATATTTACATTTCAATGTCAATGACAGTATTCAATATATAGGAGCTTTAATTCCATTAAAAAGTAAAGAGCAATTTGAATCAATCTTACCAGAAGATTCGGAAATCAAGGTTGTAAATGGATTAAATACTATTTATTCTGATGATAAAAGAGTAAGGGTTAGCTGGGATCAACAAACCATCTATATTTTAGGTGCTGCCGAAATGAATAATTATTTTTCTAAGGATGAAGTCAAGGAGAAGTATGGATTATTGGCATTACCAGAATATGAATGGGCAGAGGAAGCTGCAATCGCAATTCCAGATACTTTAGATTGGGACGCAGAAGATTACAATGAAATTGAAACATCAATTGATTCTGTCAAACAAGTTGAGGAAGAAATTGTGACAATTGAAAGTACTGAAGGAATTGAGCATAAAGTTGAAGGTGAAGTATTCAATATTCCTCCGCCTCCAGTAAGAAGAGATGATGAGTTTTCATCTGTAGATTCTGTTTTAGAACGTGATGAATACCAAGATGATTATCATATCAAGTATGCTGAAGTAACTCGACATAACGATTCTATTGTGGATATTTTCGTAATTAATCATGTAAATTCCTTCATGAATGAAATAATTGATGGAAAGTTTAAACCTTATAAGTCCAAATCTATTGTGTCAATGAAAGACAATGAATTGATGCGTATGGAAATGGGAAAATTTGATCAATTATTGATGTATTATTATCCAACAGATTTAATTTATGGTACCTTAAGTAGACCGACAATTGATTATGGTTATGAATCAATAAACAGTTCAGTCATTGTTGATGGGAATAGGATGAAGCTGGTTGGGGATATGTCTTTTGATAGGGAGATGACCAGGTATTATAAGGAAATGTATTCGAAAAAAATGAATCCAAAATTCTACAAATTCATCAATGATGATGCATTAGCGTTTGGTTCATTTAATGTAAGCACCGAAGCATATTTAAAGCATATGCCAGCTATTGTTCAGCGTGTATATGGTGGGATGGATGTAAAAGTTGGAAAAATTATTGATCTTTTCACTACCGCTTTTGATGTCATCGTAGACGAAAAAGCAGTCGCAAAAGTCTTTAAAGGTGATAATCTATTTGTGTTAAACGGTGTATCTCAAAAAGAAGTGAAATACATTGATTATGAGTATGATGAGGATTACAATTATCAAGAAATTGAAAAGACTAAAATGGAGAAAATTCCGAACTACTTATGGATGTTTTCTTCAGATGACACCAGAATCTTTGAAAAAATATTTGCGATACTCGAAACTGAAGGAAACTTAATCAATCACGAAGGGATTTATGAAATTAAGAATGGTAAAATCGATGAGTTTGCGCCATATATTCTAATCAAAGAGGGGATAGTTTTTCTAGGAAATGACCTTGAACAAATTCAAAAAATAAAATCTAATGAATATAAAGTTTCTTCAGGTAATCGATATAGTTCAATCGCCAAAAAGAACAAATTCGCATTAGTTTTCAATACAAAGAAGATTCCAGGCTTAGTAGATGATTTGGAACTTCCTGTCCATCGTTCAATGGAGGCTGAGGTAAAAAATTTAGCCCAATATGGTGATATTTATATGATCAGCAATGGTATGAAGGGAAATAAATTTAATTATGAAGCAGGAATAGATTTTCCAAGTGGGAATGAAAATGCACTTGATTTCATAATTCATACACTTGATAATATAAGTAAGTCATTAAAAGACTAACACATGCTTTGGATAAAGAGAATAATCTTAGTTATTATAGGACTTATAGCCATATTGGCTATAAGTTTTTTTGGTTTTAAATATTACCGGGCCTTAAAATCAGATGAAATTAAAATTCCAAAAAACTCATATTCTGTCATTCGAATAAAGATTGATGATCTAGCTTTAGTCCTTTTCAAAAATTCAATATCAAATTATTCTGAATATTATTCTACAAAAGAAGATAGTACTCGAGTTATTAATCAAAAAAATATATTGAATTTAGGAGTCAAAATTCCAGCTGATTTATATCTTTTTAGCTTAAGTGACACTTCAACAACCTGGTATTCGATTTTAGATATTAGCAATGAAAAAAACATTGATGATTTCTTAAAAAATAAACTTGCTATGCAAGATTCAATTTTTGAAGATACCGATAATTCCCACAGAATATTCATTAACAAGTCCGTTGTTGCTATGTTGGGCAATGGTAAAATGATTATTTCTTTTGGACCTGATCCTCATTTCAAAGTAATGAAGGAATTAATTGGATCTAACCAAAGTGATTGGATTTTAGCCAAGTCTATGGTTGCCGGGATTACAAAAATTTCGGACTCAAAGGTGAGTTATATAGATCTAAAGAAAAATTGGACAAGATTAGACTTTAATAATGGAAGCATTAATATGGAAGCCTATATTAAATCTCCATTATTTAAATTTCCGAATAAACCAAATGAATTAGAACATCAAGGTACCCAAGTATTGAGTTTTGCTTTTAATTCCGACCTATCTTTACTTTTAAAAGGCAGGCAGGCTCAATTAGAAAAATTAAAACTTCCGGTTGATAGTGTTTACAAATATGTAGGAAATTTTGTTTCATTCCGATTGGATGAAGGTCATGTTATGGAAACAGATACCATTATAACCTATGATTATGATGATAATTTTGATAGGGTAGAGAAGAAAGAGATTCAAAAGATAGAAGTTCCTGACCTGGCATTCAACATCATGGCATCACCCCATCTTATTGGCTATCTACCCGACAAAATGTTTTACAAATTCTCTAAGGAATATAAACAGGGTATGATTAATTTGTTCACAGGAACAAAGAAAGATCATAACCTTAACCTGAGGCCTTCTGATTATGTATTATCAATGAATTATCGTAAATCAACTCCAACAGCCAAATATTTAAACTGGATTCCAAAAATTGAGTCATTTGAATCTGGTGAAGTTAGGGGAAAAGCAAGCAGTGAAAATGAAATGAATCTAACAGGAGAAATTATTCTAGCCAAATCAAAATTAAACAGTTTGTTTCAGCTTTTGGTAAATTGATAAATCATTGATTATTAATGTTTAAACAAACAGGTTGTATTGTTTTATTCAAAATTTAAACGTTTGGCTTAGAATTTGGTCTAATCTTCAAGACAACAGATAATATTTATGAAAAGATTATTAGGATTAATATTAATTGCCTTTATGGCATTCAGTGTTTCTTCATGTTACACACATCGTCATCATCCGCATGGAATGCCTCCGGGTCAAGCCAAGAAGAAATATGGTGGTAAATCTGCAAAACGATATGCACCAGGGCAACAAAAGAAAAAATATAAAAATCATAAAAAGGGAAGGAGTAATATTCCGGGACATCGATATGATGTATATTTCCCGAATTAAATATAAAATAGAGAGGCCGAATTCATTTGAATTCGGCCTCTTTAGTTTTATCGATTAAAGCTTATTCAGCTACAACTTCGAAAGGGATTTGTACTTTAACTTCCTTGTGTAAGTTCAAGTTAGCAATGTACTCACCTAATTGCTTAGGTTCAGTTTCGAAAGTGATACGACGGCGGTCAACATCATAACCTTGAGCTTTAAGAGCATCAGCGATTTGAATACTGTTAACTTTTCCGAAGATCTTGCCTGACTCACCAGCTTTAGTGCCAATAGTTAATTTTACTGACTCTAATTTGCTTGCTAACTCAGAAGCATCTTTCTTAATTTTTTCTTGTTTGAACTGAGCTTGTTTAATATTCTCAGCTAAAACTTTCTTTGCAGATGGCGTAGCCATGATTGCAAATCCTTGAGGAATTAAGTAGTTACGGCCAAAACCTGGTTTTACTACTACGATATCGTCCTTTTCACCAAGGTGTTTTACATCTTGTTTTAATATAACTTCCATTGTCGTTTCCTCCTTATTTTAATGAATCAGTTACGTAAGGCATTAATCCGATGATACGAGCACGTTTCACGGCTTGAGCAACTTTACGTTGAAATTTCAATGATGTTCCAGTTAATCGACGAGGTAA
>JBEBTR010000075.1:0-15808 GCA_040393725.1 Sphingobacterium endophyticum
CGGTGTGCAAATATAGAATTTACTTTTATTATCACAAAATATTTTTCATAAAAATTGTTGCTTTACCTATAAGATGCTATTTTTATCATGTAAACAGAAGATATGAAACTAATTAAAACCTTAAGTATCTGTGGAATTCTTTTGGCAGCCAGCCACCTGAACGCACAAGAGAAAAATTTGGAAGTAAAATGGGACTTCAATGAAAACTATAATCCTAAGGATAATTTGGCATTGAAAATCATTGTCAAGAACAATGACCCGCAAAACTTAAACCTGAAAGGTTACAACCTCTGGTTTAATTCCATGTATCCTATTGAAGAGAAAACGGTTGAATCCTATTCCATTCACAACCGGAATGGAAACCTCTATTCGATTGATTTTACTGATCATTCTGTTATAAAAGGAAAGGATTCCTTGGTTATTGATTACAAATCACCATATCCTATTACACATACCTCCTTGACACCAAATGGATTTTACCTGCAGAGCCGGAGTAATCCGAAGGAAATTATAAATATCGGACATCCAACGGTGATGCCTTTGCATATCACCGCTCAAGAGCAGAATAAGTTTCTAAGTGACCTTTTCGAAAAAAATGCAGCTAGAGTAACAAAAGGTGAACAGCTAATCCTTCCAACGCCGGCAGATCTTAAGATGGGTAGCGGGCATTACAAATTTAATTCGCAAGTAGGATACTACATCCACGAGCATTTTAATTTTGAAATTACCCCCTTTCAACAATTAGCAGAACAGCTTAAGCAATATACATTTGTAAGTCAGGATCAAAAGGATGCGGCAATAAAGATCCTATATAAAAAGGACCTTGGAAAAGAAGCATACAACCTGAAGGTAGATGCAAAAGGTGTCACTATCGAGGCTTCGGAAGGTGCAGGTGCATTTTATGCCTTGCAGTCAATAAAATCTATATTGACCGCCAGCCAATTAAAAGGGGAAGGGGAGATAGCTCTTCCATATCTCGAAGTAAAAGATGAGCCTAGGTTTGAATACCGGGGTTTTATGATGGATATTGCAAGAAATTTTAAAGACCTGGGCACAATCAAGAAATATATTGACGTGATGGGTCAGTATAAGATCAATAAGTTGCATCTGCATTTCATCGATGATGAAGGTTGGCGTCTGGAAATACCTTCTTTGCCAGAGTTGACTGAAATAGGTTCAAAGAGGTCGCCATATTACCAAGATGGAACGAGCATTCAACCGGCTTACGGTTCCGGTACGCAAGTTACGGAAGGGCACTTCCTAACGAAAGCTCAATTCCAGGAACTATTGAAATATGCGGCATCAAAATATATCACGATTATTCCCGAGATTGAAACCCCTGGCCATGCACGGGCAGCGATAAAATCGATGGAAACTCGTTATAACCGTCTGATGAAAGCAGGAAAGACAAGGGAAGCGGAAGAATTCTTGCTTTATGAGGCAGCAGATAAATCTGAATACAGCTCTGCACAGTATTGGGACGATAATGTAATGAATCCAGCATTGCCCTCTGTTTACCACTTTTTAGACGTTGTCCTGGAAGATATCAAGAAAATGTATGAGGAGGTCGGCTTAAAGCTTCAGGTAGTTTCTATGGGCGGTGATGAAGTTCCTGCGGGTTCATGGGAAAAATCGCCTGCAATTCAAGAATTAATGAAAAAGGAGGGCTTAAGCACCGTCTACGATGTTTGGCCATATTATGTGCGCAAGGTGAATGAAATCTGTGCGTCGAAAGGTGTCATCATGGAAGGCTGGGAAGAATTCGGAATGGTAAATAAAGGCAAGGGTATGGTTGTCAACGAACAATTGACAAATTTGAATATGCAATTGGACGTATGGAATAATGTAATTGGAGGTGGGCATGAAGATTTGGTTTATAAACTGGCGAATGCGGGTTATAAAACCATCTTTATCAGTGCCGCTAATTTCTATTTGGATATGGTTTGGGACAAGGACTTTAGGGAACATGGTTTAAAGTGGGCAGCGATCTCCGATTTATACCATTCTTTCTCCTTATTGCCGGAGGACTTCTTCTCCAATATGGCCATTACTGAGCCTGGCCAAAAATTGGAAAAAGACTACATTGCCTCTAAAGTCCGATTGACTGAAAAAGGAAAATCTAATCTCTTAGGGGTAAAAGCTGCATTGTGGGCGGAAACGGTACTAGATCCAGAAAGAATGGACTATATGATCTTCCCACGTTTATATGCACTTTCTGAACGTGCTTGGGCCCCTAAAAGGACATGGGAACCCGAAGCAAGGTTTGATAAAAAAGCTTTCGCTCAATCCTACGCAGATTTTGTTAATAAAGTTGGTTTGCACGAACTTCCAAAATTGGAACTGATTGCCGATGGTTTTAACTATCGCTTACCTTCAGTTGGTGTTTCTCAAAAAGCAGACAAACTGTTGGCAAATATCGAATATCCTGGATTCGATATCTACTATACCGAAGACGGAACTGAACCCAAAGTTGGATCAAAAAAATTCCCTACAGAAGGATTGAAAGTGAAATCCGGTGATAAAATTAATTTCGCGGTTATCGATGATAAAGGTAGGGTAGGGCGAGTTTCTACATTTGCTGTACAATAGAAGAAAGGGATATTTTATAATAAAAAACTCCGATTGATCAATCTGCAATCGGAGTTTTTCTGTAAAAGGTCAACTCTTTTATTTCCTAAAACCAACAAAAGACGCAAAACACAAATTCTTGTGTAATACATCCACCTGTTTAAAACCAACTTTTTCCAATAAATTTAATTGATATACCAATGGCCTAGGTGAGTCCTCTTTTTCTATATAGGCAAATACATGCTCCTGGTAGGTTCTGTCTTTTAGTTGCGTCAAAAAATCTCCGTATCGATCATGATAAATCAATTCTTGCATCTTAGGACTATTTTGTTCCACCATATCCAAAATCCAGATGCTTCCTCCTTTTTTCAATAAGCTATACAATTTTTGAAAGGTAGATTCCCAATCCTGGTCATCCCTCAAATGGTGCAGCACCATAGTTGCAATAATTACATCATATTTTTCAGCCTCTAAATCAACGGTCCTGAAATCTCCCTTAAAGATATTGACTTCGCCTGTTGTATGTTCCAATACTCTTTGTTTTGCTCGGTCAAGCATATTCTGGCTAAGGTCCACCAAATCTACATTGACTTGATTGTTGGTTTTCATCAAAGTCTTAATAGCATAATTTCCAGCACCACAGCCAATATCCAGAACATGATTAAGATTGGGGTAAACTTTTTTAATACCATCCGTTATCAGCTCCAAATTGAATACAGCATCCAATGTGTTCGCTTGACTAGTATTCAAATCCGAGAATCGCTCTACATCCGCATCAAAACGTTGTTCAATTTCTTCAAGTGTTGATTTGTTCATGTTATTTCTTTTTTAATCAATTGAATACTGCTCAATGATCTATTAAAAATACAAATTTTATAAACAGCTTATCAATAAAAAAGTCGTCCTAATTGGACGACTTTCCTGTTTTTTTAATTTTAAAATTCTTTAAATTTTTCTGGTTCCATTTCCGTAAACGAGGCTACTTTTTGATAGGTTATACTATCTGAGCTAGCTTTAAACGTTGTTGGCAAAATCAAGCCGTTCCCAATATCCTTGTAGCCATTAACAAGATAGCTCTTGTTGTCAAGATCAATTCTCTTCACCAATCCAGATTCTTCATTAACATAGAAACTACCGGAATTTCCCAGAAAATTTGAGAATTCTAGTTTTTGTAGTTTTTCAGCATTGATAATCTTATTGCTGGATTGTGAGCTAATATTTGAAGACATGATACTGATAGGCAAAGAAAGCACCTTCAAGTCAATGTTGTATTGTCCAATTAGATCTGGTAATACTTCTTTGTATTCCTGTATAGATACCTCAGCTCCATTTTCATCATATACATGGCTCAACTTTTGGTTTTGAACATTCAAAAGTGCTACAACGTTTTCATTGTTCAATGTGCCTTCGAAACGAACATTTCCAGATTGCTTGTCCAAAAGGAATTTTCTGCTTCCGCTAATGCTTGGGTATTTGCTGTTTCCCGAAACGGTAAACATGATGTACTTCGTACTCTCCCATTTGTTTTTACCTCCAACACCAGTCCATATTTTCTCAACGATGCTATTAGACTGCGCTAATATCATTGCTGGTGCAAATGTAAACACCGTAAATATTAAATAGATATAGAAAACTATATTCTTCTGATTTTTCATAATACTAATTTTTGAAATAATAAGAGTGGGTTTCACTACGTGCAATAGATTGCAAACCAAAATCAAATTGGGAATGATTGGTTGTTGCTGTACGTATGTGCCTTGTGTTTCATAACATCCTAATTATCAAAAACAATACCATTAATATTTTTTGTGAATTAATGCCATTTGAATTGCCGTAATGGCAGCTTCTTCACCCTTATTACCATGTTTACCCCCAGCTCTATCTAAGGCTTGTTGCTCATTGTCTGTTGTCAGTACGCCAAATATGACTGGTTTGTTATATTTTAATCCAACATTTGCGATTCCATTTGCCACTGCATCACAGATAAAATCAAAATGACGGGTCTCGCCCTGAATGACACAGCCTAATGTGATAACAGCATCTAAATCATTGTTTCGCAAGGCAATATCACTGCCTGAAATCAATTCATAGCTTCCTGGAACTTCAATTAATTCTATGTTTTCTTCAGTTGCACCATGGTTCAATAATCCTTGATAAGCACCATTCAATAAGGCTCCTGTAATCTGAGCATTCCATTGTGAAACCACAATCGCAAACTTTAGATTCTCAGCATTGCCAACCTGTAAATGTGAAAAGTCTGAAAGATTTTTTAAGCTACTTGACATAAGTTTGTATTAATATATACCTTCCTCCAAAAAATTGAAGAATGAAAAAAGGGCTACCTTTTGGTAGCCCTCAAAGTTAATTAAAATATTTTTGTTGATTAAGCTTTGACCTTAAATGCAATAGGAACTATTGTTGCTTTGCTTGAACGCGTGCAATAAAGCTGTCAATGGTAGTAGACTCTGCGCTTTCAGGATACTCATCTCTAATTTTTTGATAAGTAGCTTCCGCATTCTTGTAATCTTGTAATTCTTCATAAACTAAACCAAGTTTCTTCAAGAAAAGTGGTGTAGTGTATGCATTGCTGCTTTTCTCAGCTGCTTTCTTATAGTAGTTAGAAGCTTTGTCATAAATCTTCTCTTCGGAATATGCATCGCCTAATAGTCCGATAACCAAAGGGTCAAGAACTTGGCTGCCAGTCTCTGAATACTGTTCCAAATATTTAATAGCTTCTTTAAAATTCTTTTGACGTAAGTATAGTCCTCCTAAATATGCATTAGCAATATTTGCTGATTTAGTGTTGGAATATTCATCAGAAATTTCTTTGAAACCAGGGAATGATCCATCACCATCAATTGCTTTTTTCTGTAAAGAGTCAATCGTGGCATAATATTCCGCTTGATACATTTGATTAGCTGCCTTTTCTGCTCTTGGCGCTAAATATAATTTTTGGTATCCAAAATATAATAGAATCAATACGACGATTCCTGCTACTATAAAGATGATACTCTTCTCATTTTCTTGAAAAAATGACTTCTTTGGACCTGTTCTCACCGCTGAAGGACCGTTTTGATTATTTTGTGACATTCTTAGTTTTAATAGATTACGGAACGCAAAAATACACTTTTAAAGATTACTTGCAATAATTTAGAAAAAATATTTAATAGCCTTAGGGATTGATATTAACTAGCTTTTCTTTGTCCAATTGCTCGTATATGGAGTTTTGACTTTTGAATTCAGGTACCATTACTTTCATCTGACGGACAATATTTATATTATTGTTGCTCTCCAGTTCCTTTGAAAGAGCATGAATTTCTGTTTTAACCAATTCAAAATCATTCTCACGAACTTTTGCAATCATGATCTTTTCATGGTGGGTAGGCATAGTGTTCTCAAGGTCATTCAATAACTCTTCATATAGTTTTTCCCCCGGTCTCAAGCCTGTAAATTTAATGTCTATATCCTTGAAGGGTGTAAAGCCTGAAAGACGAATCATCTTCTTGGCAAGATCAACGATCTTAACGGACTTACCCATGTCGAAAACAAAGATCTCTCCGCCATTCCCCATATTGCCAGCTTCAATAACCAATTGGCAAGCTTCAGGGATAGTCATAAAATACCGCGTAATATCGGGATGGGTAACTGTAACCGGACCACCCTTTTCTATCTGGTCCTTAAATCTTGGAATAACCGAACCATTTGATCCCAATACATTTCCAAACCTGGTCGTGATAAATCGAGTCGATTTAATCCCATTAACTGTTGAAAGGAAATTATTTAACGATTGTACATATTTCTCAGCAATTCGCTTGGTTGCACCCATTACATTCGTAGGATTGACTGCTTTATCTGTTGATACAAAAACAAATTTTTGAACATCAAATTCAACCGCTAAATTTGATAATAGATAGGTGCCAAATACATTGGTTTTTACACCCTCGCTAGGGTGGTTCTCCATCATCGGTACATGCTTGTACGCTGCAGCGTGATAAACATAATGGGGCTTGAAAGTCTCAAATAATAACCGCATTCTTTCTTCGCTACGGATGTCAGCAATGTAGGTATGATATATTTGATTCTTGAATTGATCCTGTAAATCCAATTGAAGGTTATGTAACGGAGATTCTGCCTGGTCACATAAGATGATCATTTGGGGTTCATATTTTCCCAACTGCTTGGATATCTCACTTCCGATTGATCCTGCTGCTCCTGTTACCAATACACGTTTTCCCCGTAACTGATCCAATAGCTTTTCATTCGATATTTGAATCGGTGCTCGCTCCAAAAGATCCTCAATTTTGATCTGTTTGATTTGTGCAGGGGATAGGTCACCATTGATGATTTTACTTACAGGAGGTAATGTCAAAACAGTGACATTGTTCTCCAAAGCCTCATCAATAATTTTATTTTTCACCTCAATATCAATGTTTGAGGAGGCAATGATCAATTCGTCAACACCAAATTTATTTACTGCCCTCAAGAAATCTTTCGAACCATATATCTTCAATCCATCAATGGATTTTCCAATCTTTTCTTCATTATCATCGATATACGCAACAATTGTCTTTTCTGAACGAAAATCATGTTCGAAAGTTCTTTTTACTGCAATCCCTAGATCACCAGCGCCATAAACAATGGCATTTTTCCGGCCATTACGAGTTGATTTGGTGTACTGAAAAAATATCTTGATACAGGTACGATAAGTCGTCAACCCTGTAAATGCAAATAATGCATAGATAATAATCAGGTTGGTTGGAATATTAAGGGGGATTTGTAACGCAATAAATATCAGTTTAGCAATAAACATGATAATAGAGGTAAATACAATAGTCGATAAAATTCGAATAGAATCTACGGCTGATGTATACCTAACGATGCCACTATAGAGCTTAAATACTAGAAATGAAATTGCTGTAAGTGTCATGCAGAATAAGAACTCAATCGAGAAGTCCGTTTTCGAAAAGGAATCTACATTGAAATTGTTATAAAGCGTAAAGGCAAGTAGAAAAGCGCAGGCAGATACAGCAATGTCAAACATGAAAATAATCCATCTAGGAACTATCTTTATGTGATTCAACGGCTTAATTATTTTCATCGTAACGGGTTAGTTTGTAAACTTACGATTAATACAGTTTAATAATCCAATATTAATCAAATATAATCGTTTAAGCTTTATTTCTTGAAATATTATTACGTATTTTTAACTTGCATTATATTTACGTAAATGATAAATGTATCAAAGTTAGCCCAAGAAGGGGTGCTACAACCTAAAGAAGCATTACTGTCTAAGGAGAGGAAAAAAGAGAGTTTAATCATCGGTATACCTAAGGAAAACACCTTTCAGGAAAATCGTGTAGCCTTAACTCCTTTGTCCGTTGGTCTTTTGGTAGAGAACGGCCATGAAATCATCCTGGAATCTGGAGCGGGTAATGCATCCAATTTTTTGGACCATCATTACAGCGAACAGGGTGCCCGAATTGTGCATGATAAAAAAGAGGTCTTTAAAGCTGATATCATCATTAAAATCTCGAGCCCTACGTTGAAGGAAATTGATCTGATGAGAAACAGACAAGTGCTTTTTAGTTCGCAACAACCTTCACTAATGAGTATTGAGGTTTTAAAGGCCTTAATGAAAAAACAGGTTACCGCGCTTTCTTTCGAATATCTGCAGGACGAAGGTGGACATCTATCTGTCGTCCGAGCAATGAGTGAAATCGTTGGTGCTACTTCTGTGCTTATTGCGGCTGAATATCTTTCAAATGTTTTTGATGGAAAGGGATTGATGTTAGGTGGGGTTACAGGCGTTCCGCCAACGGAGATGGTAATTATTGGAGCTGGAACTGTGGGCGAATTTGCCGCTAGAACTGCAATCGCATTAGGTGCCCAAGTAAAGGTATTTGACAGTTCGGTATATAGGCTCAGAAGGTTACAGAGTAATATAGGAAGCCGGGTGTTTACCTCTGTCATTCAGCCTATTGTCCTGAATAAAGCCGTCCGTACCTGTGATGTCGTAATCGGGGCGGTAAGAGCTAAAAACGGTAGAACACCTTGTCTTATTTCTGAAGATACGGTCTCCAAAATGAAACCAAACTCAGTTCTGATCGATGTAAGTATTGACCAAGGTGGATGCTTTGAAACTTCAGAGGTAACTAACCACGAAAAGCCGACCTTTAGGAAATATGACGTTATTCATTATTGTGTGCCGAATATCGCTTCTAGAGTAGCACGAACTGCAACTTATGCACTTACTAATATTTTTACTCCAATTCTTCTAGAAATTGGTGAGTCCGGTGGTATGAACAATATGATCTGGGCTAATCAAGGTATCCGAAGTGCAATTTATATCTATCATGGAAATTTAACCAACAAAGACATGAGCGAAAAGTTCCAAATTCCTTGTAAGGATCTGAATCTAATCGTTATGGCGAATTTATAAACTATGAAAAAATACCTAATCCTTTTTGTTTTAAGCATGATTGCATGGCATACCAAGGCCCAAGATACTGGGCAGATGAGATACTTATACGGTACCAAAGAAATACCGATGTCTAAAGTAACAATTGACAAACTTGAAGAACTTGACAAACCAAAACTCTATGTTCATAAAGCAGAGCAGGAAAAGAAAGACTTGGTGTTTTTGGTAATTCCTGGTGGTGGTTATGCAGGTGTAGCCATAAATCATGAAGGACATGATGTTGCCAAACGATTAAATAATTTGGGATATTCGGCCTATGTTTTATTCTATCGATTGCCAAAAGCAGATTTGATGGAGGATAAGCGCGTTGGACCTTTGCAGGATGCGCAATATGCCATCGCTCAAATTCGTGAAGAAAATCCCGGCAAACAGGTTGCCGTTATCGGTTTTTCAGCGGGTGGACATCTTGCTGGAACGCTTTCAAACTTTTTCGAAAAACCGCAAACTGAAGAACTCGCCAATGCAAATTTAAGACCTGATTATTCCATTCTTTGCTATCCTGTACTTTCTATGGATGATGCAATAACACATGGTGGATCTAAGCAAAATCTGATTGGACCCGATGTTAAACCTGAGGATGTTGAGATGTTCTCCTTGGAAAAGCAGGTAGATGAAACCAATCAACCTACATTCTTAATGAGCGCAAAAGATGATAAGGCAGTTCCAATAGCAAATAGCTACAACTACCAAAAAGCTTTAAATGCTTATAATATTCCTAATACATTATTTACCTATGAGGAAGGTGGACATGGATTTGGATTAATTAACAAGACCGACGGCAGAGATTGGTTTGCTGCCATGATCGATTGGTTGAAAACAGTCAAAAAATAAAATTCCTACTGGAATGAATGATAAGATGATACGAGAATTTTTATTCTCGTATTTTTTTTGACCTCAGCTCTTGGAAATTGAATCATATGTAGTGTTATATCATCGTTTCCTAATATTAATTCATTATAAAATCCACGAAATTTAAAATCTTTAATCCAGAATTCGGCATCCTCATCAATTTCGTAGCTGATATTTTCTTGTAAAATAGAGATGAGTCCTGAACTCTCAATTCCCAGTAGAGCAGCTTTCTCAGGGGTTAATACATTGCTTTTTGCAAGAAGACGAGCTGTATAGGCAGTATTGGGTTTGCTGTACAGTTCTTTTGGATTGCCATAATCAGCGATTTCTCCAGATTTCATCACCAATAAATAATCCGCCATTGCCAAAACTTCAGCTGGGTCGTGAGAAACCAATATCACGGTCAACCCAGTATTTGCAACAATATTCTGAATGTCTTGTTGAAGTTCATCCCGGAAGGCCGCATCTACTTGATTGAAAGGCTCATCCATTAAAAGTACCTCAGGATCATTAATCAATGCTCTCGAGATGGCAACCCTTTGTTTTTCTCCCCCACTTAGGTCGGCCACCCTTTTCTGTGCCAGATGGTCTATCCGCAATTGTTCTAGGACTTCTTGCGTTCTCCTAGCTTTGCGTTCTAAATTGATGTTAGACATCTGAGATGCCACATTATCCCATACCTTGGCATATAGGTTTAAATCATCAAAACCTTGTGACACTAATTTCATTGAATCATGGCCAGGAATCAATTTGTCCTTACGTGTAGGTACCAACCAGCCTCTATACCTTACTTCCCCAGAGTTGGGCTCCAAAAGTCCATAGATAAGTTTTAACAAAGTACTCTTTCCACTTCCCGACTCTCCAATTATTGCTGTAATCTTTCCTTCTTCAATACTGAAATTGACATGGTTTACTGCAGTAACAACAATATTCCCCTCAAATACTCCAGATACGTTCTCACCATGAATGAGTGGAAGGTCAGGTTTTTGAACATCAGTAAATATATATTGACAAGAGTTAGATTGTTGAGCCATAAAAAATGTCGGGCTTTTTGAACCCGACACAAAAATACAGTTTAAGAATCGTTTTTACTATTAAAAACCGAGGGTCAATCCAAATGCTAGGTTTCTGACGCCTTCTTGGGCAGGGCTCTTCTCAAATAGGTCGTTTACATAATATTTAGCAAACAATCCGAAATCATCATAGCCTATTCGGATAAACGGCCCGTATTGGAAGGTCTGAAGATTATAGGTATCCTTGAATTTCTGTTTCCCCCCAACATCGCTCTTCAATCGCTGTGTACCTTTTAATAATACTCCGGTCATAGCTCCAAAAGCAATTTTTATCCTTTCTCCATTGTGTAATTGACGGCTCCTCCATTCAAAAGATAAAGGTACACGAAGATATGTCGACGTAAATACGTTTTTAGAATAATTATTGTTCTCATCCAATGGCTCATAGGTCAGGGGACTTACGTTTTCTAAGAGAAGAACATTCTGCTTTAATCTCCAGTAATTCCACTCGAAGCCCGCTGATAAATAGACCTTAAACTGATCGTTGATTCGCACCCCGAATTGAGCAATATCAAAACCAAAATTAGATGCTTTTTTATAGCTCAAAAACTGGTTTCCTTCAGATAGCGTAAAGCTACCATCGTCCGATAATCTTGAAAATCCCCAGTCAATTCTGGTAAATGTAATGCCTCCATAAGTCCTTGGGTACTTGATTTCATCCTTCTTATCAGCATCCGGTTTACCTACCCCTAGGTAAATGTCCTTTGTCCAACTCGTGTCTGATTTTACCGTTGTCGAATCCTGTGCTTGAGCAACATCGGCCATCATGCTTATTGCGAATAAGCTGAGTAAAATGGTCTTAATTTTCATATTATCTTCTGGTTTTGGCAATACTGTTATGTAAATCTATTTTAATATTTCCTTCTTCATCAGAACTGAATTTAACTGATTTATCCAATGGATTCAAGTTCTCAGTTAAGGTATTCAAAATGTTGGTAAAGATGGTCTGCCTTTTCTTTGGTTTCTCTTCGGATTGAGCATACATGACATCTTCTTTTTCAATAATATTCACCAGCGGTTGAATTGGTGCAACCTCAACAGCGCTCAATTCAATTTGTTCCTGATCAATTTCATCCAGTTCAATATTTCTTTCAAGCGACATTTCCTTTACAAGGATTGGCGTTTGACGTTTTTGTTCTTTTTCTACAGATACAATCAACTTGCTTTCTTTTTCCTCTTCAGGCTTAGAAAGTTCCGGAGCCTGCGTTTTTATAGAAGGTTTCTTAATTCGAGAGGGCATTACTGTTGCCACTTGAATTTCATCTTTTTGGACCTTGGGTTCTTTAGGTATATCTAAGTGTGCTTCAGAACTATTTACCAGGTCATTAGCTGTTTCATGTGATTTTGTTGCAAATTCAGCTTGCTTCGGATTGCTATTGTCTTTCATAAGAAACATGCTTCCCGTAATTCCCAAGGCTAACAACATGGATGCAGCTATGGCCCAAATAAAGAGTTTATTTCTTTTTTGAATAGGCAAAATCTTTTGTTCATCAAGTTGTGTTTCGATTTGTTCCCAAACTGATGCCGGTGGAGTTATTTCCTGGTCCTTAAACCCCTCGGAAAATAATTTATCTAAATCTTGATCTTTCATATTCCTAATTCCTCCATTTTTTCTATGCGATCTTTGAGCCAACTTCTTGCTCTCGAAAGCTGAGATTTTGAACTACCTTCACTAATTTCTAGCATTTCTCCAATCTCCTTATGGTTATATCCTTCTATGGCATATAGGTTGAAAACTGTCCGATATCCAATAGGTAATTTTTTTATCAATTCAAGAAGGTCTTTATAGTTCAGGTTGGTTAGAGATGATGGGCTTGACAGTACCATATCATGTCCCGACAGTTCATCTGTCGAAATAAACTTTACTTTATTCTTCCGATGATTCTCGATGGCTGTATTCACCATCACCCTGCGTATCCATCCTTCTAAAGAACCTTTGCCTTCAAATAGCTCACATTTATTGAAGACTTTGATGAAACCATTCTGAAGGATATCATTCGCTTCGTCCTGGTCTCTAGAATACCTTAAACAGATCGCATACATTTTGGGTGCAAATATTTTATATAGCTCCGATTGAGCTTGCCGATCTCTCGACTTGCATTTCTCCCATATATGTATCACGTTTTTAGGCTCCAATTTCAATGTGGTTTCTTGTAAGACGCAACTAGGCCTAAAAGGGTTGCAGCAGAAATTTAATTTATTTGATTTTTATCAATCTAGACTGATCCTCAGCGACTTCTATTTTTACAATTGCAGCATCTTCCGGGATTAAATTAGGGATTTTCTCCGGCCATTCAATAAAACAATAATCACCCGAATAGAAATATTCCTCATAACCCAGGTCATACGCTTCCTGTTCGTCCTTCAATCGATAAAAATCAAAGTGATAAACCGGACCATTTTCTGAGCTGTATTCGTTGACAATGGAAAAAGTGGGACTAGAGGTACTGTCCTCCACATGCAGATATTCACAGATTGCCTTAATCAGTGTGGTTTTTCCAGCACCCATTGCTGCTTGAAAAACAAACACTCTTTTGTCAGTATTATGCTCGATTAGCCATTTCGCCGCATCAGGTAGGGCTCCTGGATTAGCAACTTTAAATTCCATTTTGATATGCTTTACTTATTTTGGACTGTACGTAATAAAAGGGATAATCATTTCTTCTAATGAGATTCCCCCATGTTGAAAGGTGCCGTTGAAATAATGGACAAATTGATTGTAGTTGTTAGGATAGACAAAATAAGTATCTTCCTTAGCAAAAACGTAAGTTGAACTCATATGTACTCGCGGCAATTGTGCCTCGAGTGGATTTTTTATCACAAATACATCCTTGTCTATGTAGTTTAGGTTTTTGCCCTGTTTATATCGAAGGTTGGTGTTGGTGTTGCGGTCACCAATAATCTTACTTGGTTTTTTTACACGTATGGTACCATGATCCGTGGTAATTATTACCCGGACGTTTTTTTGTGATAACCATTTTAATACATCCAATAACGGAGAGTGCTCAAACCAGGAAAGCGTAAGGGATCTATAGGCAGCTTCGTCATTTGCAAGCTCACGAATCATCGCCATATCTGTTCGAGCATGGGAAAGCATATCAACAAAGTTATAAACGAGTACATTTAGATCATTCATCATGTATTTGTTGATATTTTCAAGAACTTCTTTTCCTTGGTCCATGGTGATGACCTTGGTATAGCTATGTTTAATATCCTTGCGATAAACTCTTTTTATTTGATCTGCAAGGAAGACATCCTCATAGAGGTTTTTTCCGCCCTCATCATCATCATTCTGCCATTCCTTGGGAAATCTTTTCTCCATTTCTAGGGGAGTAAGCCCACTGAAAATAGCATTCCGAGCATATTGAGTGGCAGTTGGTAGAATACTATAATAACTATCCTCTTCCTCCACTCGATAATAATCGGTCATAACCTCATTGATAACTTTCCATTGGTCGTATCTTAAATTGTCAATTAAAAAGAAAAAAGTCGGCTTATCAAGTTCCATTTTTGGGAACACTTTCTTCTTAAATAATTGATGCGATAGGGTTGGTCCTTGATCAGGGTTTTTTATCCAGCTTAAATATTCTTTTTCAATAAATTTAGAAAATAGAAGATTTGCCTCCGATTTCTGCATAGTCAGGATCTCGTGCATGCCAGCATCTTCGAGTTTTTCCAACGAAAGTTCCCAATAAAGAAGTTTCTTATAGGCATCCACCCATTCCTTAAAATTCAGGTTATCATTCATTCGCATTCCCAATTCGCGAAAATCCATCTGATAGGCCATGGATGTACGTTCGGAAATTAATCTTTTGTTTTCAGTAAACTTTTTGATGGTAAGTAGGATTTGTTTTGGATTGACAGGCTTGATCAGGTAGTCATCAATTTTAGCACCTATAGCATCTTCCATCAAATGTTCCTCTTCATTTTTTGTCACAAGGACTGTAGGTATTGAAGGATTAATGGCTTTTAGTTTGTCTAAAGTTTCTAATCCAGTCAGTCCAGGCATATTCTCATCTAAAAAGACAAGGTCAAAAGGTTCATTTTGAAATGCCTCAACAGCGTCAGAACCATTATTCACTGTTTTAACTTTATAATCCTTTTGTTCCAATAATAAGATGTGAGGTTTTAAAAACTCGATCTCATCGTCGGCCCAAAGTATATGTATTTTCTGCATGTGTCAATCCTTATGAACGCTAATTTACAGCTTTTTCATTTAGGAATCGGTCCCTTTCTCGGATGATTTGGCATTTAACCAAATGAGTGATAAATGAATTTGCAGTTTTCATTTGTCTTTGGCTTTAGTTTTAGTCGTGTTTCGCTCGTGTCTCATCCACACCTCATCCAGCGGTAATCCACAGCTCGTCCGGGTAACAGCGGACCATCTGTGGACAAGGTCATAACAAGCTGTGGATGAGACACGACTAAAACACGAGCAAGACCAAAGCCAAGCCCAAAGCAAGACACTAAATAAAAAAGAATTAACCCTGCTAATAATATGGGTCCTCCTCCAGAAAATTGGATGATAAATTGGGGTTTTAGAAGTTTTATCTATGGTTTTGTGACAAAGTGAGGTAGTTTGAGCCTGAAAGTTTGAATTGAATATAGAAATGGTGCTGATTATTTAGATATTTGGTAATGAGAATTTTTATGGCTGATTATCTTGTGGTTAGCTTCAGAAAAACAGGTTGGATTATCTTTGATAAGCAGATGTATTTGCCAGTTTGTGGTTATTCAGCTAAGTTAAAAGTAACTGAAAGTAGGTAAAACCTAAATATTTGACTTTTTTTGGATTTTTTTTAACATTTATTAAGTACCATGTATGTATCTTTGCCCGTAT
>JBEBTR010000076.1:0-15684 GCA_040393725.1 Sphingobacterium endophyticum
AATCATGATCAAACATGATGACGAGTTCAGCTTGCATAAAGACAAGGAGGCTGTACGCGCCTATTTTCTTGAATATGTTAACAAGAACACTGTGTTCTTCTACACATTGAAAGAAAAAATAGATTATTTGATCGAAAACGATTATTATATCGATTTCTACCAATGGTTTACTTTTGAGCAAATGGAAGAGGTGTACAACTTTGTATTCGCCAAAAAATTCCGTTTCCAATCTTTTATGGCTGCCTTTAAATTTTTCCAAAGTTACGCCCTTCGTGATGACTCTGGTGAAAAATTCTTGGAACGCTATGAAGACCGCGTTGTTGCTGTTTCCTTATTCTTAGCTAGAGAAGAAGGTGTACAAAAGGCTATTGAATATGCCGAAATTATGATCAATCAAGAATATCAGCCCGCTACCCCGACATTCTTGAACGCCGGAAAAAAACGCTCCGGTGAACTCGTATCTTGTTTCTTAGATGAAATTGGCGATAACCTGAATGGTATCGGTTATGCTGTCGATTCAGCAATGAAATTATCTTCTATTGGTGGTGGGGTATCATTCAATATCTCCAAAATTCGTGCTCGTGGTGAAGCTATCAAAGGCGTGGAAGGACGTGCTGGCGGTGTATTGCCAATCATGAAAATTATGGAAGATACTTTCTCATATGCCAACCAGTTGGGACAACGTCCCGGTGCTGGCGCCGTATACCTGAACATTTTCCACTCAGATATCGAAGAATTCTTAGACTGTAAGAAAATCAATGTGGACGAAAAAGTTCGTATCAAATCCCTTTCCATCGGAATTATCGTCCCTGATAAATTCATGGAACTCGCTGAAAAAGACGAACCTTGCTACTTGATATACCCACATACCGTTATGCAGGAGTATGGAAAATATCTTGATGAATTGGATATGGATCTCATGTATGATGAGTTAATCACTAATCCTAACGTTAAAAAGAAAAAAATTAATGCACGTCACTTATTGGTGAAAATCGCGCAAACCCAAAAAGAATCAGGTTACCCTTACATCTTCTTTAAGGAAAATACTAACCGTGCACATGCTTTAAATGGAATCGGTAGTGTAAAATTCTCAAACCTTTGTACCGAAATTATGCAAGTATCTGAAGTCTCAGATATCAATATTTATGGTAAAGAAGATACAATCAGATACGGTATTTCTTGTAATCTTGGTTCATTAAATGTTGCAACCGTAATGGATAACAAACGTATCAAAGAAACTGTCAAAACAGCTATGCGTGCATTGACAGTCGTATCGGATGTAACCAATATTGAAATGGTACCGTCTATTGCAAAAGCAAACCGAGAATTACATTCTGTAGGTTTAGGGGCAATGAACTTACACGGATATCTTGCGAAAAGCTTCATCATGTATGAATCTACTGAAGCATTGGATTTTGCGAATGTGTTTTTCATGACCATGAATTACTATTCAATCGAAGCATCCATGGAAATCGCTAAAGAACGTCAAGAAACATTCGTAGGATTTGAAAAATCTGCATATGCTGATGGGACCTACTTCGAGAAATACATAAATCAAGAATATTTACCAAAAACTGAAAAAGTTAAGGAATTATTCAATGGAATACACATTCCTACAGTTGAAGATTGGGCAAATCTAAAAGCATTAGTTGCTGAACACGGTGTTTACCATGCTTACCGATTAGCAATCGCTCCTAACCAATCTACTTCTTATATCATGAATGCTACGGCATCCGTAATGCCTATCGTAGATATTATCGAGGTTAGAGAGTACGGTGATAGTACAACTTACTACCCAATGCCATACTTGACCAATGATAATTACTTCTACTTCAAATCAGCGTATGATATGGATCAAATGAAAGTCTTGAAGTTGGTTTCGGTTATCCAACGTCATATCGACCAAGGTGTATCCACTATCCTTCATACTAATTCAAAAGATTCAACTCGCGATTTGGCAAAGTATTATATCTATGCGCATAAGTTAGGATTGAAATCCCTATACTATACTCGTACTCGTAAATCAACAATTGAAGAATGTATTTCATGCTCTGCATAATTTTCTTCACATTATAAAAAAATTATAATCACTCCCAAGCTGAACTGGAAATTGAGAAATATCCAGTTCAGCTTCTTTAACTAAACGATATTAGAATAGAAATGAGTAAACAATATACAGCCGTAAACTGGAATACCCCAGACAACGATTATGCCTTGATGTTTTGGGAACAGAATATCAGACAATTCTGGATTGATACTGAATATATCCCTTCCAAAGATATTGATAGCTGGAAAGGATTAAGTTGGGATATGAAAGAGTGTTACAAGAAAGCTTTAGGTGGACTTACTCTCTTAGATACTTTACAGAGCCATACCGGTATGCCAAAAATTATTGACCATATCGACTCATTGCAAAATAAAGCTGTTCTTTCTTACATGTGTATGATGGAGGCAATCCACGCAAAATCATACTCTACCATCTTTACAACGGTTTCTACAACCAATGAAATCAATGATGTATTCGGATGGGTGTCTCAAAATAAATTCTTACAATATAAAGCTTCAACTATCGATAAATACTACCGTGCTATCGATAAAGAAAATGTATCGGATGAAGAGTTATTTATGGCTCTGGCTGCATCTGTTTTATTAGAATCATTCCTTTTCTATTCCGGATTCTTTTTACCGTTATGGTTATGTGGACAAGGTCAAATGGTTGCATCTGCCGATATCATTAAAAAAATCATCGCAGACGAATCCATCCATGGCGTATTTGTAGGTCTTATAGGACAGGAAGTTTTCGCTAGACTACAGAATAAGGCCGAAGTGAAACAACGCTTCCTAGACCTATTAAATGACCTGTATGAGAATGAAATCAAATACACTGAAGAATTATATACGGTGGTAGGTTTAACCGCTGAAGTAAAAGAATATGTTCGTTACAACGGAAATAAAGCCTTAATGAATCTAGGCTTTGATCCAATCTTCGAAGTAAAACAAGTAAATCCAATCGTATTGAACGGTCTAAATACCGAAACCACACAACACGACTTCTTCTCTAAAAAATCAACAAACTACGAAAAAGCAACAGAAATCGTTCACCTAAAAAATGAAGATTTCCTATTGGATGCATCCGTAGAAATTTAATAAAATAAAATATTCTTTGTTATAAAAAAGCCTTTCATGAAATTCATGAAAGGCTTTTCTATAATCTAACTACTTAATACTAAATACTTAATACTAACTACTTAATACTAAATACTAGTAACCCGGATTTTGTTTTAATTCTGGGTTGATTGCCAAATGTTGCTGTGGAATTGGAAACAATTCCTTATTAACATCATTCGTAGCTTTATGATCCCACCATGTTCCTGTAGTAAATTTTCCAAAGCGAATTAGATCCGTTCTTCTTTTTCCTTCAAAGATAAACTCACGACCTCGCTCCGCCAATAACTCATCCAATGTTAAGGTAGATGTACTGTATTGGTTAGCGTTCCAATCTGCTGCCGCAAAAGAACGTTTCCTCGAATCATTAATCAATTTAACAGCTTCTGCAGTTGCTGTACCTCCATTCTTACGCATGATTGCTTCCGCTTTATTGAAGTACACTTCTGTTAAGCGATAGATCAAATAATCATTCTCTTGGTAGTTATCATCGGATAGACGACCTGATTTATACTTATTAAACCTTGCGCCTGAGTTTTCTTCTCCTTCTGCCATCGATCCTTCAGAAGTTTTGTCACCATCGCTCTCTCGGCGAATTGAATTCACAAAAACTAAAGGTTGCCCAGAATATTCTTCTGTTCCTTCAACAGGTGTTTTTGTACCATATTTATATTGAGGGCCAAACAAAAACCAGTCTTTCTTTCTCAAGTCCTTCGCATTGTAGGCATCAAATGCGGTCGGTATCACTACAAACGCATTCCAACCACCATAACCAACATTTAATGCCTCTTTCATATAGTCATAGCCAAAATAAAACCCGCCCCAATCAAATGCCCAGCCACCTTTTCGGCTGAACTGAAATTGGAATAGTGCCTCCGGATTGGCT
This sequence comes from Sphingobacterium endophyticum, assembly GCA_040393725.1. Lineage (GTDB taxonomy): Bacteria > Bacteroidota > Bacteroidia > Sphingobacteriales > Sphingobacteriaceae > Sphingobacterium > Sphingobacterium endophyticum_A. Next base: position 4,052 of record JBEBTR010000076.1, read on the forward strand.
GAGTTGGTATTGCTAAAAGCCGAATTAATATCAGCAGATAATTGAGGTGTACCTCCGATTCCTCCACCTGCACCAGAAATTACCTTATCCGATGCCGCGATGGCTTGATCCCACATCGCTGTTCCTGTCCATTTTTGCGCATTTAGATAAAGCTCTGAAAGCATTGCATATCCTGCAGCTCTATTAACCTTCCCAACCGATTCTGCATTCAATTCCGGCAATTTTGGAACCTCCGCTTCAAGTTCGGTTTTAATAAATTCAAATACCTCTTTTCTACTCTTGGTTGCAGGATTCAATGGCTTGTCTGCCACTTCAACCGCAATGGGAACATTTCCCCACATGTCAATGATGCGTATATAATGATATGCCCGCAATACTTTCAATTGCGCAACTGCAACATTGATTTCCTCCTGCGTCATTCCGATGCTTGCAAAATCCAACTTCTCAATATCTCCAATGGCATTATTGATAAATCCAACCCCGGTCCACATCAAATCCCATGCGCTCTTCATCCTGTTTTCATTCGCTGTCCAAGTATGGTAATGCATACGAAAGTGGTCTCCACCATCATAACCATGCCTACCTTTCTGTGGCCAAGCAACTTGATCTGCGGCTAGTTCTGAATGATAATAAAACCCAGACCCTCCTGTCGGAGCTAACCATGCCTGCATATGCGTAAAGGGGCGCAAAACTGCCTGCTCAACCTCTAACTTATTCTTATAGAAACTTTCCTGCTCTAATTTACTATATAGATTTTCATCTAAATTTGTACAAGCTGATAATCCAGCGCTCGCAATTACCGCAACGGCTGCTAATCGTATTGTACCCTTATTTATCAATCTCATAATTTACATTTTTAAAAACCAATATTTAATCCCAATGACCATGATTGTGTTCTAGGATAAAATCCCCTTGAATCAATACCGCCGTCAAAACCAGTGTCCTGCAATTCAGGATCTATTCCAGAATATGACGTTATGGTTGCTAGGTTTCTCGCAGTCATATAAACATATAAATTCCTCAAATAATCATTCTTAAGGTTGAATGTATATCCTAGGGTAATGTTGTCAATCTTAACGAAGGATCCATTCTCCAAATAGTAATCTGAATATTGAGGATCATCCTTCAATTCTGCGTGTTTTCCAAATGCTGATTCCAAAACATTGTTAGGTAGCCATTTTTGATTTCCAAAATACATATCTGCCGTATTCAATATATCATATTTGAACTTCCCTCTCAGAAAAACAGTTAGATCAAATCCTTTGTAACTGAACCTATTTCCCAATGAAGCCTGAAACTTAGGAATACCGTTACCGATATAAGCTAAATCATCATTGTTAATCTCCCCAGCATGTGCCGTAGAGCCGTCTGCCTTATAGAACAACCACTTGCCTTCATCGTCAAATCCAGCAAATTTCTTTCCGTAGAACGATCCTACCTCTCCACCTTCTTCCAATCGGATGGCATTACCCAAGTTTCCTGGCGAAGGTAATCCGCCGAATTCTAACCAGTTGCTTTTGAATATATCACTGGATAATTTTGTCAATTTATTCTTTTGGTAGTTACCTGCGAAATCAACCTGCCAAGTAAAATTATCATTGGCAATTGGTGTACCTGTCAATTGCAGTTCAATACCTTTGTTTACAACTTCTCCCACATTGTACCAAATTTTGGGCTGAACATAAGCCGGCAATTGTGCATTGTATTCATACAATAAATCTGTGGTCTTCCTATGATAAACATCGATGGCTCCTGTTAAACGGTTGTTAAACAATCCAAAATCAACCCCAATGTTGGTCTCTGCCTTCTGCTCCCATTTTAAATCTGGATTAGGGTTTGTAGAAATTCCATATGTTTGATAGTAGATACCGTTCTGTGGATACACCCCTCCCGTTCCTAATGTCACTAACGATAGATAATTTGGAATTCCTTGATTTCCCGTTACACCATATCCAGCACGTAATTTCAAGTCATTAACAACTTCTTTGTTCGTAAAGAATTCTTCATTGGAAATGTTCCAACCTGCGGATACTGCCGGAAAATTACCCCATTTGTTATTCGCTCCAAAACGTGATGAGCCTTCCCGACGAAGGATGGCAGTAACAAAATACTTGTCCGCATAATTATAATTTACACGACCAAAGAATGCTATTAAAGTATTGTCTTCCTTAAATGAATTTAAGCCTGGTCTTGGTAGTTTATCATTGGTAATGGCTGTTCCTGAATTAAAATCCCAATCTAAAAATCCATCCGTCGTAAATCCATTATTGTTCATATCAAACCATTCCAAGGTCGAATATTGGTAACTATATCCTAATAATCCTGTTACTGTATGTTTCTCGTTGAATGTTTTATTATAGTCAATCGTACTTTCAAACGTTTTCGTCCAGTTTAGTTCATTACGCTTATAGGCATAACCCATTCCTTGATAGTTTGTATCTTCCCTTTGATCCCAGTCTAATTTTGAACGGAATTCACGACCATTCCAATTGTCTCTCACATAAGAGCCAAATGCTGAAACGCTTAATTCATCTAAAATCTTAAATTTCAAACGTGCATCTCCTGAAAAAGTCTGTTGATTTCGCTGATTGATCCTATAGGCCAATCTACTCATTGGATTATAGTTATTGTATTCCTGAGTCTGGAAAAATGTGCCATCTGAATTTATTATTGGAGCAGTGGGATTGCGTTGAATCGCCTGTTCAAAATCCCCCGTTTGTCCGCCCAATAAATTGGCCTTGTTAAAATTTGCTGCAATGTTGGCCGATAAAGTTAAACGATCATTTAATCCTGTCTGATTAAAATTGAAACGACCACCGAATTGCTCTCTCCCATTTTCCTTAGCGACTCCCTTTGCTTGTTCATAATTGAAGGAAGCGCGATAGGTTGAATTTTCACCCCCTCCACTTGCAATGAAGTTATGGAAATGTGAAAAATTATCTTTATTGATCAATTCATCATAAAGGTCTGTAGAAGCTCCTAAATCAGATTTTGGTCGGTCCAAACCAATCACTACCTTATCTCTAAATTGTGCCGCATCCAACATCGTAGGCCTTCTGTTTACAATTTCGGTCTGTCCGTAGGTGAGGTACTCAAATTGTGGCTTGCCGGCCTTCCCTTTTTTGGTAGTCACCAAAATCACCCCTCCGTTACCACGTGTACCATAAATTGCAGCTGCTGAACCATCTTTCAATACATCGATGGATTCGATATCGCCTTGCTTTATCAGGTCAAGGCTACCGCCTGGGATACCATCAATTACCACTAATGGACTATTTGATCCTTTTAAGGATGCCATACCACGTAATTGGATGTTTGTACCTGAATTTGGATTGCTTCCTTGGGTTCTGGTTACATTTAAACCTGCTACTTTCCCCTGAACTAATTCCATGGGGTTTCTCATTCCTCCTCTGTTAAAATCCTTTTCCTTAACGGAAGCTACTGCCGAAGTAATTTCCTTACGTTTCTGCGTTCCGTATCCGACAACGACTACCTCATCTAAGGATTCTTCGTCCGGTGTTAAGTTAATATTGGCAGTTGGTCCTGTTACTGGAAAATCCTGAGATTTAAATCCAATGGAACTGATCTGAAGGATCTCTCCATTCTCTGCTGCGATGCTGAAATTTCCCGAATTATCGGTTTGGGCTGCTGCATCTTTTCCTTTTACCCGAACGGTTACTCCTGCTAGGGCCTCCCCTGTCGATGAGTTTTTAACCGTACCCGTAACGGTTTGTTGAATCTCAACCGTCTCCATTCTCGTCGCTTCAGAATACGGTACCTCCGCAGCATAACCATAGCTGCTAGCCATCAAAGCAAAGCATAGAATGCTGCTCCTGACAAAGCCTTTCCGATACATTTTTGAACTGTAAATGTTTGGCATGTTAATTAACGTTAATTAATAAATAATTTTTAAAGGTTTATAAACTAATACTTTACACTAAAACGTTTTAGTTAGTTGGTAACTAATGATCACATCCCTAGATACCTTTATTTAAAACGAATCAATTAAATAAATATTATCCTGTTTATAATAGAATTTCGGAAATTTAGAAAAAATATGTTAAAAACATAAAAAATTAGAACATAAGTTTTGTAAACTTATGATAGCATAAGATAATTCTTGTAAGAAATAATTGAATTTAATGTGATGCTAATCGAGCGTACATTTCTACCATGGCTAGCTGGTCCAAAAGCCATTTTTTTGAAGATATTTTTTGCCCAGTCCAATCCTTATTAAAAAGACCATTTTTATCCCGCAATTCCTTCCATGCATAATCCAAGTTTTCTTTAAAACTATTCAAATACACAGGGTTTTTATCTATCTTATAGAGCTCTACAAAACCACGTAACATAACGGCTATAAACCAGGAATCTGAATTCTTTAATAACCTGAACTTCCTGCCCGAATGAGAACCTTCGGAATGAAAAAAATAATCATGTGACGACGCCGCTATAAACTGGGCATCCTTCAAGTACTTTTGGTCTCTAGTTATTTCATAAAGCATTGCCGCCGATTGTAACATTTGACCAGAATTATATGGAAATTTTGTTTTGTTAACCTTCCTGCTTAAACTAATGTTGTCGTAATACAGATGGTCTTCCTTATCCTCTAAGTTTTCTTTCGTCCAATTATACAATTCAATAGCTTGATCTAGATATTCCTTTTTCGCAGTTCCTTGATATAATTTTAAAAGATAGACGACTGCAGGTGCATTCGAACAGGTGTTCTTCGATTCCTTTTTCTGTTCGCACCAATAGATGCCCCCACCTAACTTACCATCCATCCCACTTTCAACAAACTTCCAAATCTCCTCCGATTTTTCAAGAAATTTCCTGTCTTTAGATGTTAAATATAAATCCGCAAAATCAATTCCCAACCAAACATTATCATCGTAAAATCGATCTGATTGGACGGCCGTATTAACATAAGAAGCATAGCCTACCGGTAATCTTTTATCATAATACTGATCTAAACCTGGCAAGACCTTAGTCTCGATATCCTTCAGTATTTTTCTATCTTTTTTACCCTCATAGCGCGCAACCTGAGCGGATAAAGATCCCGAAAACGGCCATAGGTAAGAATAAGAATTTCCTTTTTTCCCCTCATCAGGACCAGCTAAATAGCTGGCCTTATAGCTGTCGTCAAAAGGAAAATTCTCTCGTAGCAAAAACGACCCTTTAATACCATAATGCTTATAGATTGAATCCAACGTACTCTTCGCTTTTTCATAAAAATCAGAACCAATTCCTCGCTCCTGCCCAACAAGCGCTATTACGGAAAAGAAATAAAGGAGTGTGATAATGAATTTTTTTTTCATGTCAGGTTTAGATTTTATTCAAGAATGTTTTTACGGAACTAGAGAATTCCTTAGATTGATTGAACTATTTTTTTACAGTTCATTTTTAGAATAATTCAATGAAGGCATCAAAAATTACCTTCATTGAATTTTATTTTTTAGATGTTACCCTTTTTCAATTCACTAACCGCATGGTCAACTGCACGTGCAGAAAAGGCCATATAAGTTAGGGATGGATTTTGGGTAGATGTTGAAGTCATACTAGCTCCGTCTGTTACATATACATTTGGACATGCATGTACTTGATTCCAGCTGTTCAATACCGAAGTTTTCGGATCTTTTCCCATACGCGCACCTCCCATTTCATGAATGTCCAATCCCGGTGCTTGGGAACTCTCGTTGCGACGAATATTCGTAAAGCCAGCCGAAGTAAACATTTCTTCCATCGTATCCAGATAATCCTTTTTCATTTTCGCATCGTTATCGTCGTAATCAACTGAAATCTTTAACAATGGAATCCCCCATTCGTCTTTCTGCTGACTATCCAATGCCACATAATTAGACTCCTTAGGGATGGTTTCTCCCATCATATGCGAACCTACTCCCCAATTGCCATATTTTGGAGATAGGATGGAGTCCTTTAGCTCTGCTCCTAATCCCGATTCATCTGACCAGGAGGATCTATAAGCTCCGAATCCAGCTGCATAGCCGCGCAAGAAATCCGTTTCCTGTTTATGAAGGTTACGAAACCTTGGAATGTAACCTCCTCCAGCAGGATTTCTGCCGTCAGTTTTATATTCTAATAAGCCTTCATAATCTGCACTTATCCTTGCACTATAATTATGAAAGGCAACATACTTTCCTAAAGTACCTGAATCATTGCCAAGTCCATTTTCAAATCTGTTGGATTTTGAATTCAGCAAAATCAAGGTGGAATTTAGCGCAGCAGCATTGACAAATATGACCTTCGCATAAAAGTCAATCTCCTCTTTTGTTTCGCGGTCAATGACCTTGACTCCAACCGCTTTGCCTTTATTTTCATCATACAGAATTGAATGAACCACAGAATTAGGTCTCATGGTTAAATTTCCTGTTTTCGCTGCCCAAGGTAATGTTGACGAATTTGAACTGAAATAGCCCCCAAAAGGACATCCTCTTTGACAAAGCGTACGGTTCTGACATTGAACTCTCCCCTGATCCAAATGGATTTGGTTAGGCTTTGATAGGTGGGCACATCGAGCAGAAATCACCTTTCTACCCGGAAATTTACTCTCAACCTGTTCTTTGAAATATTTCTCAACGACATTTAAAGGATAACCAGGCAAAAATTCGCCATCCGGTAATTCTGGAAGCCCATCTTTATTTCCCGAAATTCCCGCAAATCGTTCTACATAGTCATACCATGGTTTAATATCTTGATAGCGAATAGGCCAATCCACAGCAAACCCATCTCGAGCAGGTCCTTCGAAATCGAAATCTGACCAACGCTGAGTCTGCCTAGCCCACAACAGCGACTTACCCCCTACCTGATATCCACGGATCCAGTCAAATGGTTTTTCCTGTACATAAGGATGCTCCTTATCCTTTACAAAAAAATGTGCTGCGTCTTCATGAAATGCATAACATCTATTGACGATGGGATTCTCTTGCTTTATAGCATAAGGCAATTCATTTCTATGTTCAAATTCCCAAGGATAAAGGTTTGTCGTTGGATAATCCTTGACATGCTGAACATCGCGTCCTCTCTCAAGAACCAAGGTTTTTAAACCCTTTTCACACAATTCCTTCGCAGACCAACCCCCAGAAATTCCTGAGCCAATTACGATAGCATCATAGCTACGATCTTTCGCCGATTCAATATTTAAGTTTGCCATCCTATTATGCCTCAATTTTATAGGCTCCATTGTATCTCCCTGGAACCAATTCATAAACTAACTTATTTTTCATGACATACTCCGAGTTCTTATACCCCTGAATAGTCCTTCTTTTCAAGATATTAAAGAATGCATCTTCTTTATCTAAGGATTTTAAATAGGCTTGCTGTTCTTCTAAAGGCTTACCCTTAACCTGATGCGCGGCCTTTAAACCATCTAAAAATTTCTTTTGATCTTCTGGACTAGTACAATCATCCAGCATTTTCATAACAAAAAGGTGAAGGTTTAATTCTTTGGCTCCAGGACTATCTGTTTGAGGAATGATAGCCTCTACCAATTCCGCTAAAAAAACCTCGTCATCATGATTGAGCTTGATTTGGTTAAGCTGAATGGATGGAGCTTTTGAACTAAAATCGCAGGAGGTAGCAATCATGATACCACCTGCCATGATAAACATTTGCTTTAATGCTGTCCGTCTGTTCATAAGATTTATAATCTAGTTTCCTAAATTACAAATTTAACAGTTAGGAATAGCCTTAATTTAAGGAAAGCAACGATTTTTTTACTTCTGCTAAATCGTTTAAAAGCTCGTCAGCATGTGCCAAACGGCTTTTTTCTACATCTTGTTTCGTAACTGCAATACAATATAGCCCTGCTTCTTTAGCAGCTGTACAGCCTGTACTTGTATCCTCGACCACAACAATCTCTTGCTTTGGAATCAACAATTTATTAACCGCCAATAAGTAGGGCTCGGGATTTGGCTTAGGATTCTCGACCTGCTCGCGAGTTACAAAAAATTCAAAGTATTTCAACAATTTATGCTCCCCAAGCACTGTGTCAACTGTCGTTTGATAACTGGAAGTGACCAAACCAATGGTTTTGCCTGAATCTTTTACCGATTCAAGAATTTCCTTGGCAAATGGCATCAGACGGATATTCTTCATATTCGCTTTGGCATAGCGAGAGCGAGTGGCAAACCACATATCCTCTTCATCAACTGACAATTTATAGTCCGTATTTAACATTTCTACATTATGGCTTAATGTATGCCCTGCAAAATTCGAAATCCATTCGTCAAAATCTATTTTCAATCCATAATCATTCTCTAAAATAGGCGCCCAGTTACTGAAATAAAAATATTCAGAATCAATTAAAGTACCATCTAGGTCAAATAGAACTGCATTTATATTATCCATAGCACAAAATTAACCATATTAATATTAAGCATATGTTAAATTAATCACTCTTAACATTGCCGCAAAGCTTTTATTACTCAACCCAATTCAATGCATATTAAAAGATTATGGTCTGCTTTTGTTTAGGTTTTGCTCGTGTTTTGCTCGTGTCTCATCCACATCTCGTCCAAAACTCATCCGGAGCTCGTCCGCTGGTGAGCGGACGAGCTCCGGATAATGTCAAACCAAGGTGTGGACCAGTCTCGAGCAAAACACGACTGAAACACGAGGAAAGTAGGAATTCTTGTAATTTGATTGTTGTTATTGAAGAACCAATTTGCTATAACTTTAGGCTTTTATTAAGTTTGTTTAGCCCTGAAAAATAAAAGCAAGGGAACTGAATAATTTTAATATTTATGAAAATAATTGCAGTCGGCAGAAATTATATTGATCACGCCAAAGAACTTAATAATCCCGTTCCTGAAAAGCCAGTTATCTTTTTAAAACCCGATACCGCAGTTTTAAAGGACAATAAAGATTTTTACTATCCTGAGTTTAGTAAAGACATTCATTTCGAGGTAGAATTAGTCCTACGTGTGTGTAATGAAGGGAAACACGTTGCTAAGAAATTTGCACATCGATATTACGATGCCATTGGTTTAGGGATAGATTTTACGGCAAGAGACCTTCAGTCGGAATTAAAGAGCAAAGGTTTACCATGGGAGCTTGCAAAAGCATTCGACCACTCAGCTGTTGTAGGAAATATGATCTTGAAGGATAATTTCAATGACTTAAATAATCTTACGTTCTCTTTACAGAAAAATGATGTAGAGGTTCAGCAGGGAAATAGCAAGGATATGATTTTTGATTTTGATAGTTTGATAACTTTTGTTTCACAATATATCACATTGAGAAAAGGAGATTTAATATTTACGGGAACTCCAGCTGGGGTAGGTCCAATAGAAATTGGGGACAAATTGGAAGGATTTTTGGAGGGAAAAAGCATATTTACATGCCAAATTAAATAATATGAAGAAAATTTCACTTTCACTTTTTTTAGCTGCAACACTTATTGGTAACCTATCAGCCCAGACCAAAAATATCATCAAATCAAGAAATTATCCACAGGGTTACTTTCGAAATCCTCTGAATATTTCGCCTGATGCATCAGGGACTTTTGGAGAATTGAGATCAACTCATTTTCATGCTGGCGATGACTATAGAACCCAGCAAAAAATAGGTTTACCATTGCACGCAGCGGCTGAAGGATATGTCTCTCGTTTGAGAGTCCAAATTGGTGGGGGTGGAAACTCTGTTTATATTACGCATCCAAATGGCTTCACAACTGTTTACCTACATATGGACAGCTTCAATGATGCTTTGACTAGTATCATGCGAGCGGAACAATATAAGCAGCAACGGTTTGATGTCGATATGGAACTTAAGGAAGGGCAGGTGAAATTAAGTAAGGGACAATTTATTGGCAATGCGGGTAATACAGGCGGGTCAGCTGGTCCACACTTACATTTTGAGATTAGGGATACAAAATCGCAGCATCCATTAAATCCCCAATTATTTGGCTTGAAATTCACTGACAATTTTGCTCCTACAATAAATGGAATAATGGTCTATGATTTGGAAGAACCATTATTTAATGAAAATACGGGAAGACGTTATCAACAGCTGAAATCTTTGGGTTCCGGACGATACGGATTAGCATCCGGAGCTCCAATTTCTGTCAATGGTAAATTTGGCCTGGGCATCAATACGATCGACAGACATCGGGCAGGTGGATTCCAAAACGGAGTTTATTCCATTGAACTTTTCTTAGATGGTAAATCGATTTCTACAGTATTGTTTGAAGAATTAGATTTCAATACCTCAAGTGCAATACATTCTTATATTGACTTCCCTCATTTTAAAAGAACGAAAGCTAAAGTGCAAAAGAGCTTCAAAGATCCAGGAAATCCGATTCAAATTTTTAAGAACCTAAATCAAAGTGGCATAATTGAACTTCAGGATGATGCAGTCCATGATGTGAAATACGTTGTAAAAGATGTTCATGGTAATTGTAGTGAGTTAGATTTTAAGATCAGAAATAATCCTTCATATTCTGCAAAGAAGAATCCTGTTAAAGGTGAAATATTTCCTTATAACAAGGACAATTCATTCTCGGCAGATGAAGTTAAAGCTGAAATCCCTAAAGGATCACTTTATACTGATTTAGATTTTATATATTCAAAAAGTGGCCCCAGACCGAATAGTTATTCATCAGTACATCATGTTCAGAATAATCTGACGCCACTATTTTCAACCTATAAATTAAGTATAAAACCGACTACATTACCTAAAGAACTTGAGGGAAAGGCATTGATTGCTTCGGTAGATGCTGGATCAGTTGGGGGTAAGTTTGAAAATGGTTGGGTTACGGTAAATACCAAAATATTCGGATCATTTTACGTTACTGTTGATACTATTGCACCTACAATTACTCCGAGGAATTTTAGCAATGGAAAGAATGTAAGTGCACAATCCAAAATAGACTTTACAATTTCCGACAATTTCTCTGGAATACAGTCGTTTAATGCGTATATCGATGATAAATGGGTATTAATGGAATATGATTCCAAAAATAGACATGTTTGGCATCGATTTGACCCTGCACTAAGTAAGGGGCAACATAAATTTAAATTTGTTGTGAAGGACTGGAAGGATAATGAGAAAATTTACGAAGCGACATTTACAAAATAAGAAAGATATTTATGGCAGAATTAGCAGTTGGAGATAAGGCTCCACAATTTAAAAGCAGAGACCAACACGGGAACGAAGTAAAACTTTCAGATTTTAAGGGAAAGAAGGTTATCTTATATTTCTATCCGAAGGATAACACACCTGGCTGTACGACAGAAGCGTGTAATTTCAGAGATAACTATCAAAGCCTAGTTAAAGATGGCTTTGAAGTTATTGGAGTAAGCATAGATAGTGAACAGTCACATCAGAAATTCATTTCGAAATTTGACCTACCATTTACCCTACTATCCGATGAGGATAAAAAAATTGTTGAAGCCTATGGAGTTTGGGTCGAAAAAAACATGTATGGCAAGAAATATATGGGAACAGCTAGAACGACTTTTATAATTGATGAGAAGGGTATCATTCAACATATTATTAAAAAGGTAGACAATAAAAACGCTAGCCAACAAATAAGAGATTTATTGGCAAAATAAGTCATACGAATACATTATATTTGCCCCTTATGAGCAAGCAAACAGACGATTTTTTCAAGA
>JBEBTR010000077.1:0-15385 GCA_040393725.1 Sphingobacterium endophyticum
TGATATTTCCCCCATATGACTTTCAATACTGTTATCCTGTGTTCTTAATACTCGAATTCTAATATATCGAACTGGAGGAATTCCTTCTTCTAAATTTACTTTAAATGGGGCTTTGCCATCATCAGTCCTGTTTATGGTTTTAAGAAGGGTCCAACCCTTAGCAATGGATTCATCTTTCCATTTTGGATCATTGGCTGGCAGTGTCGTTGCTGCGTTAGTAACATTGTCAATTCCCCAAACTTCAAAATCCACCGCATTGTGGCATGCACAGTCTTGTCTTCCAGACTCCTCAAACATGGTCAGTTGATTGATACTTCCTAAATCAATGGTAAAATGATGTGGTATACTTCCGCCTTCTGAATGATAAATTTTTGGATAGGAGCCAAGCTCACCATCCCAAATATTTGCAAGATTGGTACTGTAACCATCTGCTCCAATATCATTCAATAAATTAATTTTCTTCCAGCCCGCTTTTGATAAAATTATATTCTGTACCAGGATGGAATCTTGATTCACTGTTTCAAAATTATCGATCGCTCCGGTAATGGGTATGTAGGTTGACTTATAATAAATTTTTGTACCCAACTTCCATGATATTTCAGTGGTTTCATCTAAAGGACTAATACGAACAGTTTTTGCCTTATTTTGTGCATCAACATATTTAAGATCCGTATATAAATAAGAGGTGTCTGCCGTTCCCCAATTAATGTTAAGCATGGAGGTTTCAGCGACATAATCCACTCCCTTAACAGGCCTATTTAAGAGTGAATTTCTATATTTAGGACCATATACGTTCACTGGTGGAATTTCAGTTTTTACAGATTTATTTCCATCCTTGTCATAGGAATAAAAGGAAAATGTATAGCTGGATTCATTCAATTTATTAATGTAATGCAAAATTGAATCACCTACTTTGAATTTTGATGCATCTACTTCAGAAGAATCATTTCCGTTATTCCAAAAGATTTTATACTTGATGACACTTTCATCAATTTCCTTTTTCCATTTAAACAGAACTCTACCATCACCTGGATGTGAGGTGATATTGTTAGGTTTACTCGGATAGATTTTCTCGCCGTCTTCAATGTACTTTTTATAATCATCCCATTTCGTACAGGAAAGAACAAAACAACTAGCAATTAATAGCCAGATTGTATTTTTTATATATTTTTTTAACATATCAATTTCCTTTAAAATTATTCTGGATCCCCCCAAAAAGTAAGTTCCAATGCGTGAAAGAAGTCAGTATTTCCCCAATTCTTTAGAATTTCCATTCTGATATATCTTACTGGAGGAGCGTTGATAGGGAAATTAAACTCTTCCCCTAAACCATCTATACCTTGGGCATGATTTCTATCATCATCGGACACTTGTCCTGTTGGTAATCCGGAAGGTTTTACAGAAAAGCAATCCATCAGTTTTATCCACTTATCCATAGCACCCGATGGGTCAGGCACCGTCGCACTACCATACATTACCCATTCCTTAGGATTGCCATGAGCATAAAACCAGTCTCCTGTTCTTTGTAATATTTTAAAACGGCTCAGCTTTACAATTCCACCTAGGTCAAAAGTAAATTTATGGGGCCTAGGCAATGCACCCTGAAGGGTGTGGAAACCTGGCTCACCCAATTTATTATCCCACATGTTCGGCATAACCCAGCCCCATGCTGCAGGTTGGTCTCCAGGCAAAACATACTGTCTGAATTTCGATTTATCGAGTATTTTTTCAAATAGGGGAGTAACCTCTTTGAAAAGGGTATCGGAATAATTATTCCAACGGTCTTTTATATAAACACCAAAAGTTCGAGGTTCAGGTTCAAATCCTCGGATAGAAAATGAGCCGTTCTTTATCTGCGTGTAAAATGTTTCCGCTGGTGTAAACTCACCATTATGATCTTTTGTTAGAATGACCACCGCAATTTTCGATTCTTCCGGGTTTTTAAAAGTAACATTCATACCTCCAAAATCTTCTCGTAAAACCATACTCTTAGCAATCGTTCTGAAGGTAGGTTCTGTAGGATTTACTTTAACGGAAACAGGTTCCGAAAGCTGCTCGCTTTTACTGACCGAGAATAACTGTATGGTATATTCACCTTCTTTTTCAAAGCCATCTACCCTAATCGTATCACCATATCTGGAACTCTTTGCTTCTCTAACTGTATTGTCATTAATGTTATACTTGGCCATTACATATTGTAAGCTTCCGCTTTTTGGCAAAGTATAAGTTATGATTGCTGAACCCGGCCCATTTTCAACCTTCACATTGGTTACTAATCCTGGTACCTCTCCGTCTGATGAAATTGATTCATGGTTATTTAAGTCACTTTTGTCACAACCTGACAAAAATGATAGAATGCCTAAAATCAGTATATAATAAATTAAATTTTTCATGATTTTTTCTTTTAGATCTACCAACCTGGATTTTGAACTAAGTTCGGATTGTTAATAATAGCGTCTTCTGATAGAGGCCATAAATAATCCTTTGAAGTAAATACTGGATTTAATACTGTTTTAACACGGTAATAATTATCATCCTCTTGCTCTAAATCCCAACCTCTGATAGGTAAGTTTAGATAGGTGTCTGATAATTTCCATCGTTTCAAATCCCAATATCTTTTTCCTTCGAAGATGGTTTCAATTAATAGTTCCCTTCGAATGATATCTCTTAATCCATCAGCAGAATTTGGTTTGTTAGGGTTTCGTGCATACTTGGTCCAACTTTCCTTTACTCCAAGTAAGCCAGCTCTTTTTCTTACCAAATCAAGGTATTTATAAACCTCTTCGCTCGGGCCACTTGATTCATTCAAAGCTTCAGCATACCATAAATATAATTCTGCAAGTCTGATTACAGGCCAAGGATAGTTTATAGTGGTGTAAGAATCAGAGTTGCTGCCGAAGTCATTTTTGTAGTTGACTAATTTTTTTGGCCAATAACCTGTAACTGAGTACAAAGATGCACCCAATTGAGCACCACGCTGACCAGCTTTACCTTCAATGAACCAGGTTTTATTATCATTAAATAATCCATTCCCGTACCATATTCCACCATCAAATCCTAAGCTAGCATAAAAACGAGGTTCCCTATCAAAGTTGATTTGAGCAGTGGAGCTGTTTTCCTTGATATAGTATTTTTCTGCAGCTGTTGCGGTTCTAACTCTTGTAAACCTATTTTCAAAATCATAAGTTTTGTCTTCCTCAATTGGAACACCTTTGTCACTATAGAACATTTCAGCAATATGCAAAGGAGGAGCAAGCATAGATCTTATTGATTCGTTCGTACTAGGAGGTGAAGGAATGGAACCTTGATCTCCAGTTGTTAATCGAGCTTGTGCTAATCCTTGAACACTTGAAGCCATAGCATTGCTAGAGCCCCAGATCGTTTCTGGATTCCATTTGTCAGTAATACTGGCCCTAATATTCATGGTCACACGTGTCGAATCGGACATTGTTTCTCCAGAAATTGGCGTATAATAATACAAGGTTGCTCCTGCTGTAGTTGCCAAATCAATTGCTTCTTTTGCAGCTTTTGCGGCCTTTGCCCATTTTTCCTTATCAACAGTTGGATTAAATAATGCTAAACCATCTTTATTTTTAAAGGTTGAGTAATCTGGGTTTCCATTAAATAATGGACTTGCTGCGGTTATTAATACTTGTGCTTTAAGGCTTAAAGCAATGGGTTTGGTTATTCTACCTAATTCTGAAGCCTCGTTTAGGATGTTTTGAGGTAAATCAACCACTGATTCATCCAATAGACTCACTATATAATTAACTACCTCATCCACCGGCTCTCTTGAAACCCGAACTTCTTCTATAGAAGCAGAGACAGGAAGACTTTCCTTAATTAATGGAATGGGTCCATACATTCTTAACAGATAGAAATGATAATAGGCTTTCAGGAATTTTGCTTCAGCAGTCCATCTCTTTAATTCAGTTTCGGTGATATCAGGTATTGTTACCACATTTTCCAAAAAGATATTGCACTCCCGCAATGCTTGAAAATACGGCTTACCACCATTCCAACCATCCCAATAATTTGCGAAAGGATTGACAATATTTTGTTCACCTCGCTGAATTCTATTCAAACCAATATCAAAATAGGTGGATGGATAATGAATAGCAAACTCATCACCCGTTGCAAATCCAGGATCTGTACCCGTGTTTCCATAACTTGGAAGATTATTATACACAGTAAACAAGTATTTTTCTGCCTCTGAACGCTTTCTAAATGCATAGTCGATTGTACCTATCCCATCTGGAGTAACATTTAAATATTTTTTGCAGTTGGGGAACAGTAATATCGTAAAAATTGGCAGTAAGATTAATGTTAAAAATCTTTTCATTTTAGACATAGATTTTAGGTTAAAAATTAACATTTAGACCCAGGTTGAAGACTTTTTGAAGTGGATATCCCAATCCATTTCCTCCCATTTCAGGATCCCACATTTTGAATTTGCTAAAGCTGAAGAGATTGCTACCACTAAAGTATACTCTGAAATTTGTGATCTTAAATCTGGAGGTAAACTCTTGAGGTAAGGTGTAACCCGCTTCAATACTTTTTATTCTTAAAAAGCTTCCATTGCGCATAAACCAAGTACTTGTTTGATTATTATTTGATATTGGAATAGTTGATAATCTAGGCCATACTGCGTATATATCGCGGCTTTCTTCAGACCAATGGCTATCAGCATAATCTTGCAATAAGGCATTTTCACCAATGAATCCATTATTTATGTTATTCCCGTCGTAGTTTACGAAAGGAGCCGTTGCAAATGGATCAATCCAAAAGGATGCACGCGCCAATCCTTGGAAGAAAATAGAAAAATCTATGTTTTTATATCCCATGGAAGTACCAAATCCATAAGTGATTTCTGGGGTAGTAGGATAACCAATTGGAACCATATCTAAGGTTGTAATTTGACCATCACCATTTACATCACGATATTTAATATCTCCAGCTTCATAGATTCCAAAATTCTGCCTAGGAGAGTTGGCAACATCATTTTCATCTATAAATAATCGTTCAGCGATATAGCCCCAGTTTTGATTAATGGATTGACCGACCCTTGATTTGTACTTATCTACATATTCTGGTTCTTCGTATTTAACAAATTCACTGGTGGCAAATGTGAAACTACCACGAGTAATCATCCAAAAATCCTGACTAAAATTATGCGTATAATCTAAAGACATATCCACTCCTTTAGAACTTGCCTCACCAACATTAGCCATAGTTACTGTAGACAATCCCATTGTTGATGGAATAGATGAACGTGACATGAGGATATTTTTCCTTCGTTGAGAATAGGCTTCTGCGATAATATTGACTTTATTAAAAAGTCCGAGCTCGATAGCTGCATTGGATTGGTAAGATTTTTCCCATGTAATATCAAGGTTTGGATATCTAGAAATCGAAACTCCTGTATTAGTATAACCATTATCAAAACCAAAGGTTGCACCGCGCCCTGGATTATCTAGGTTCACACTAGATAAATAAAAGAAACGATCTTCTTGACGCCCAATGGCATCATTTCCTACCATTCCATATGATCCCCTAATTTTTAGATTGTTTACAATACTTTTATTCCAGAATTTTTCGTTGGATACAACCCAAGCTAAACCAATTGTTGGGAAAAACCCAAATTGTTTATCTGTGTAGAACCTTTCAGAACCATTATATCCAAAGTTGAATTCGCCGAAATATCTGTTGTCATAAGAGTAGGATGCTCTACCCGAAAGTCCAATATTTCTGTGCGGTAAAGATGATTGCAAATCAAAGTTTTCAGTAGTGGATAGTCGTTGTTGTAATACAAAAACCAAGGTTCCGCCGAAATTGTGCTTTTCATTAAATAATCGGCTATAATCCAAAGTTGCCTGACCATACAATTCGGTACTTAAGTTTCTATTCTGATACAAAGGTCTGATATCTTCGTAATGAGCAGGACCTTCCTTTTCATTAAGGTAGTTTAAGATATACTTATCGGTATTCTTATCATATATTCCAATGTTATAAAAATAAGGTCCATATGCTCTTGCTACATCAAAGTAAGAATACCTGTTGGTGCTGAATAATCCTCTAGCATTCAATCCTTCCGTTATTGAAAATAAGTTTTGATTTAACTCCAATTGAGCTAACATTCTTGACTGAGAATATTCTTTATATCCACGAAGCATTTCTGCATAGGGATTTAAATAATAGGAATTTCCAGATTTGTAATTTCCAAAAAGTACATGTCTAGATGCGCTATTTGCCTCATCAGGCTCGTAATATGGGGCGAATAAAGTAGGACTGGACCTGAGTGCTTTTTGATACATTCCTGTCCCTCCATCAACGGGACCTTTATAGTCATCAAAAATCCCGTACATTCTAACAATCAACTCCGTTTTGGGAGTTAATTTCATATTGACATTTGAACGTAACTGATAGCTATTCAATTTTACATTCGTATTAAAGTTGTTCTTAGGTTCAACCTTTAATATTCCATTATCAACATTATATGCTCCTGCAACATAATATTGAGCAATTTTCCCACCACCCGTAACGCTTAAGTTAGACCTTTGATTATTTGTTCTTTCTTTGAACATTAAATCAAACCAATCTGTTGATGGGTAGACAAAAGGGTTATTACCACCTTCGGCGACTTTATCGATTCTATTCTGCGGATATAGGATATGGGATAAAGGATCTCTAGTAAGCTGGGCCTCTGTGTAGAGTTTCATATGAGTAACAGGATCAGCTATATCAATATTCCGAGTTGGCATAGAGACTGAATTTTCAACTCTTAAATTTAATTTTGTTGCACCTTCCTTACCCTGCTTGGTCGTGACAAAAATCACCCCATTTGCACCCCTAGCGCCATAAAGAGAGGTTGCACTTGCGTCTTTCAAAATGGAAAAACTTTCAATATCATCAGGTTGTAACCTGGCTAAATCAGTAGTTGTTAATTCAATATTATCAATTAAGATTAAGGGACTTCCACTTCCGTTTCCAAAAGTCGTTACTCCACGGATAAAAAATGAAGCGTCATCTGCTCCCGGTTCACCAGATCTTTGATAGGCAATTACCCCGGAAAGTCTTCCTGCAAATGCCGTTGTTAAGTTACTGGATGGGACTTTTAATTCTTTAGCATTAATTGATGTAACTGAACCTACAATTGCTTCTTTTCGTTGCCGCTTTCCAAATGCAGTAACAACGACGGATTCAATTTCAGATGCTGCTTCAAGAAAAGTAATATTAATTACATTTCTCCCATCTACAGGTACCTGTTGTGATACATAACCAATTGCTGAGAACATCAGAATGCCATCACGTTTTACGTCGAGGACGTATTTTCCATTGGAGTCAGTACTCGTTTCTTTTCCATCTGATGAAATGCTAATCCCAGGTAATGGTTTAGCCAAAGAATCGGTTACTGTACCTGTTACAGTAATGGTTTCTTGAGCTTGAACGACTTGATAACTTGAGATTAGAAAGATGAATAAGACAATAGCCTTAACCCCATCTGAAAACAGATGTGTTTTTCTTTTTTTCATAATTTCGGTTTAAAGTTGGGTTTGTTATAATTGACTATTAACAAGTTAGGGCTTCTAGATAATGCTCCTATCCTGTACTGTCATGCGATAAATCTATATTGTTAAAAATTTTAATAATTAATAAGAAAAAGGATATTTTTCTTTAATAGAAATATTTATAGAAATTATTTTATTTAGAAGATATTTCTTTAAAAGGAGAGTGGCTACAAATATTCTTCATTGATATAGGTACTTTTTAATATTAAATACTATAATTCTATAAATTTTTAGATTGGCTAAACATTTATAAAATTTTTTATGAATGTTTTTAATTTTGGGAAACAATTTGGCAGTATTTAAATATTCAATTCTATAATAATTTCAATTTAACCTATCGATAACATTAACCTCCGTACCCTTCTTATAAGAATTATATACAATACCTTTTAAATTAACAGTGCTCCCCGAAATTTATAATCAATGAATTATTCGGGAAAAATCAAGTTGTTAACCTACAATCCAATACCTAGTCATTATGGTTTAGTCCTGTTAATATTTTTGCTTTTTATTTCTTTCTTGTCTTATGCCCAATCAGAAACTGAAGTTGAAGACATAATAGCCAACCAAATTTTAGATGAAGCAAATTATTCGGATGAAATTTCCGATTTCAGCGAGCAATTGAGTGATCTTTTAAGAAATCCAATTGATCTCAATAAAGCAACCGAACAAGAATTTAAGCAGTTGATCTTTCTTTCAAATAACCAAATTCAACAAATCATTCTACATCGTCGAAAAATTGAACGATTTATATCACCTCTAGAATTACAGGTTGTTCCAGGAATCAGTTTGGAACAATTGGAGCAGTTACTTCCGTTTGTGATTGTAAAGGATAGGTTTTTTGAAGAGGGTGAGAATTTCCAAAGCCTTGTTCACAAGACAAAAGGTTCATGGATGATGACTTACAACCGAGGAATTGAAGTTCCTAGAGGCTATGAAATATCAGACCCTGAAAAGTCCAGATATTTAGGATCTCCAGATAAAATAGCGAATCGTTTCAGATGGAGCTATCGTGATAAAGTTAAATTAAGCTTCAATTTAGAGAAAGATGCAGGGGAACCATTTTTTAAAGAAAAACAGAAATATGGGTTTGATTATTATTCTGCATCTATTTTATTCAATAATATTGGATCCCTTGATAAATTAATTGTTGGAGATTATTTACTTCAATTCGGTCAAGGACTTGTTCTTTGGAATGGGCCTATTTTCGGAAATGGTGCCTCTGTTGCCCATATTATGCAAAATGGTAGAGGTATCCGACCGCATACTGGAATGATGGAAAATAAGTTTATGCGTGGAGTTGCTGCGACCTTTAAAACCAAAAATTTAGAACTCACACCTTTCTTCTCTCACAATCAATTGACCGCAACTATTAAGTCCGAGGATGATCAAAAATTGGCTACAAGTATCAACTATTCCGGTCTACATCGTACCCCCTCCGAATTGAGAAACAGAAATTCCCTCAACCAAATGGCTTATGGGTTCAATCTAAACTATTTCAATACAAATCTGAAAATCGGAACAAACATCAGCTCTACTCATTTTAATATTCCCCTTAAACTCAATAATAGAACATACAGCCAATATCGGTTCGAAGGTGAAAACCTTCAAAATGTATCTATTTACTATCAATATAATTTTCTTAACCTTTTAATTTTTGGAGAATCGGCTCATTCCATAAATTCAGGTTGGGCAAATAATCACGGGCTTATTGCAGCTATGGGAAGGAAGTTTTCAACCTCGATCAGCTATAGAAATTATACCCCCGATTATCACAGCTTCTTTGCACAATCTTTCCAAGAGCAATCAACGTTAGGGAACGAAAAAGGATGGCATTTAAGTCTTGTCTACCATCCTAAGAGAAGGTTTGAATGGGTCAATAGCATAGACTATACTGAGTTTCCATGGATGAAATTCAGAACTAAAATACCTTCTCATTCTTATCAGGTCAGAACGCAAATGAGCTATATCTGGTATAAGAAAGGACATTTAAGATTTCGATATCAATATAAATTTTATCAAGAAAATTATCCAGCAGATTTAAAGGAATTTGAAGGGGTTGCTGATGTAGAAAGGCAACAAGCCAGGTTGATATTTCTTTATAAGTTGACACCAAATTTTCATATCGCTAATCAAGTTGAGGGGAAGCTTTTTCACAAAACAAATCTTGGAGCAAGTAAAGGCTTTCTCATATTTCAAGACATTATTTGGAATAAACCCAAATGGAAAATGGGAGGGAATTTAAGGTTTTCCTATTTCAATGCTGCTGATTATGAAACTAGAATATTTACGTATGAAAGAAATGTTCTGCATTCATTTTCATTTCCATCCTATTTTCGACAAGGTTTTCGATTCTACATCAATAAGAAAATCAAACCTTTCAAAGGATTGGATATTTGGATTAGATATGGTATAAGTAAATATTTGAATGTTGAAGAGTTAGGATCTGGCTTGGATAAGATTGCAGGAAATAAAAAATCCGACATTCGTTTTCAAATCCGATATTCTTGGTGAGATGGATATTTTAAAGTTGAAAATTGAGCATATTCCATTCCTCAAAATATTTACATTTTATGTCTTGGGTATTTTGACTGCAAATCTTATCAAGTGGTCTGAAAGTCTTTATTACAATCTTATTTATCTCACCATATTTTTATTTTTATTCTGTTTGGGGTTGAATTTATTTCAATTGCTCAGACGGTATCAGTTTTTTCTACATATTCTCCTATTTCTAATAGGATTAATCAATATCGGAACCCACTTACCAAAAGTAACTCCCGATTTTGAGTATGATAACATCTATCTAGCAAAACTTATGGAAGATCCTACTCGAAGCGGTCAGGTTCTACAATTTAAATCCAAATTATACATTGAAAAGGATGACAGGAAAAACAAGTACGCTGAATTAAAAATTAATACCAGCATTTGGGATAAAGATTCAGCTATTCTCCATTTAAACAAGGGTGATCTGATTTGTTTTAAAGGAAAAATACAGCTATTACCTCCTCCTTACAATCCTTCGCAATTTGATTATTCTCAATATTTAAAAAACAAAGGTATTTACTATCAAGTTTTTATACCTATTCAGAATTTTAAATCAATAGAACATTTTACAGGTCAAGAAGCAAGTTTCCAAAAAGCTATTAAACAAATTCAAAACTCTCTGCAGGTAAAATTTAAGGAATTCATCCCTTCGGAAACAAGCTTCCAAATAGCTAGCGCAATTACTTTTGGATATAGATCTAATCTTTCACCTCAAGTTTTTGATGTTTTCTCAAATACAGGAACCATTCATGTATTGAGTGTTTCGGGGTTCCATGTTAGTCTGATGTATCTTTTGTTCACAATGATCTTGTCTCCCCTAGATAGAATTCCCAATGGAAGGCAGATTCGGTTTTCATTCATCCTGATCTTTATTTGGTTTTATGCTTTAATATGTGGATTTGTACCAGCAGTATTAAGGGCAACCTTGATGTTCAGCCTTTTTTTGATAGGCTATTGGAAAAACAGAGTGATATTGTCATTAAATGCCGTTTTCTCCTCTGCATTCTTATTACTGGTCTATGATCCTTTTATGATATTTGATATTGGATTCCAACTTTCTTATTTGGCAGTATTAGGCATTCTTATCTTTGTTCCCTTATTCAACCAACTCTATTCAAGACATAACTGGCTATATAAATCTTTTTATAATCTTGTGTCAGTCTCCATTGCCGCACAACTAACCACAACACCTCTTGCTATTTATTATTTCCATCAGTTTCCAACCTATTTTCTCTTATCCAATTTATTTATAACGGTTCCTTCAACCTTAATTCTTTATCTCGGATCTATTCTCGTCTTCATTCCTTGGATTAAAATGAGTCAATTTTTCGGATCTATTTTAGATATCGCAATTTCTATAACCTATAAGAATTTGGCATATATTGATTCCTTGCCTCTTTCTAACATTCAGGGTATTCAACTTAATAAATTTGAATGCTTGGTTTCATATATAGGAGTATTTGCAATATTTATTGCCGTTAGGACCAAATGTAAAAGGACATTAATTGTTTCAATATTTTGTATCAATCTAGTGCTTTCAGCGGTTCTTATGTCAAGGATAAAACAGAAAGATTTTAATGGATTAAAAATATATAATACAGGAAAACAAATCTCATTTGCCTTTATCAATAGGGGTAATGTGCAGTTATTTAGCAGTTTTGATAGCATATCACATAAAAACTTAAGGTATTCAGTTTTTCCAGACCTTAAAAAGTATACCGACATCAAGGAAATTACTTTTAAAAAATTGTCATCGGATCATTTAAACCATAGTATCAATTTTCAGGATAAGATGTCAATCTTTATTTCCAATGGGAAATATAATGGCTTTCAAAATCCCGAACTATTATTTATCCGGAATAATACAGATCTTCCAGATAAATTAAATGCTACCCTAACGCTATTTGATGGTTCCAATTCAGTAAAGCATATTCAAAAATGTATTCATTTGTTGGAGGCTGAAAATAGGTCCTATTACATATTGAAGGATAATTTTGCGTATGTTTGGGAGAGCGATCGTATATGGAAAAAACCAGTTTATCCATTTTAAAAGAATATTGGGGTTATGATAAATTTCGTCCTTTACAGGAGGAGATAATCCATGAAATCCAATTGGGTAATGACACCTTGGCCTTGATGCCAACTGGTGGGGGAAAATCTATATGCTTTCAAGTTCCTGCCCTGCTTAATGAGGGCATCTGTATCGTGGTCAGCCCCTTAATTGCTTTAATGAAGGATCAGGTAGAAAATCTTAGAAAAAGAAATATACCTGCTATTGCAATCTTTTCGGGCATGTCTCATCGAGAAGTCGATATTGCTTTGGACAATTGTATTTTTGGAAATATTAAGTTTCTCTATTTAGCTCCAGAAAGGTTATACAATGATATGGTTCAGGAAAGGATCCGCCATATGAATGTGAATCTTTTTGCTATTGATGAGGCTCATTGTATTTCACAATGGGGATATGACTTCCGGCCTTCCTATTTAGAGCTTATTAAATTAAGAGATCTCAAACCCAATGTTCCATTTTTAGCACTTACGGCAACTGCAACTCCAAAGGTTGTGGAGGATATTCAGGAAAAATTGGGATTCAAAAGCAATAATGTTCTTTCCAAAAGTTTCAAAAGAGACAACCTGGCCTATATGGTTTTCCATGAGGATAATAAAATGGGAAGAATGCTAAAGATCATCAGTAAGATAGGCGGAACAGGGATTGTATATGTACGGAATAGGAGAGAAACTCAGGAGGTTGCGAGGTATCTTTTAAATCACGGTATTCCGGCAGATTTTTACCATGCCGGATTAGATATGCAGACGCGAGCAAAGAAACAAGAATCTTGGACTAGCAATCAGACTAGGGTTATTGTGGCTACCAATGCATTTGGAATGGGAATTGACAAACCCGATGTGCGGTTTGTGATTCATTTAGATATTCCAGATTCTTTGGAAGCTTACTACCAAGAAGCTGGCCGCGCAGGTCGTGATGGAAAGAAAGCATATCCAGTGCTCCTCTATCAACAGGCTGATCGAAATGAGTTGTGGACCAATATCGAACTAAACTTTCCCGACTTCCAATATATTCAACAGGTTTACCATTACCTCTGTAATTATTACCAAATAGCCTATGGTGCAGGAAAGGGATTAACCTATGATTTTGATGTAGTAGAATTTGCTAAGAAATATAAATTAGAAGTTATCAAAGTGCTCAGTGCTTTGAAGTTTTTGGAAAGGGATAAGTGGTTGGCATTAAGTGAGGCCGTCTTTATTCCAGCTCGATTGAAATTTGAAGTTGATTTTCAAGAGTTATATAAGTTTCAGGTTCAAAGTGCTCACTTTGATCCTTTAATCAAAACTATTCTTCGGAATTATGGAGGAGTATTCGATTACTATGTTCCTATAAATGAATTTGAAATAGCCAAACGGTTATCGAAACCCTATGAAGAAGTTGTTAAGATGCTTAAATTATTGCAGCAGCAAGAATTAGTGACTTATGTTGCAAAGACTGATGCACCACAATTACAATTTCTACAGCCAAGAGTGGATTACAAAAATTTATATATTGATACGCATTTTATAGCGGAGAGAAAAGAAACCAAAGAAGTTCAGGTAAAAGCAATATATACTTATCTAGATGCCAAGGAATGTAGAAGCCTTGCCTTGCAACATTATTTTGGTGAGGACGCTATTGAGCCCTGTGGAGTTTGCGATTTATGTGTAGTGCGTCAGCATAAATCTGGAATATCGGAATCTATAGAGAAAAAGATTCAGTATTTATTATTGGAAAAGCCAATGAAATTGCATGATTTGATTGAAGCGATAGAAATTGGTAAAGACGATGATCGACTTCAAGTATTGAGGCATTTATTGGATAGCAATACCGTTAAGTTGGAAAGTGACCACTATCATTGGAATGCCCTTTAGAATTTCTACCGTTTATTTTTTCTTTTCTATAAGTAATTGTTTCTCCAAGGTTTATCGATTGAGTAATATCAAAAACTAGTTTTTTAGGACTTGTATATTGATAAAAAAAGTTGTTATCTTTAATACTAACCAAATAAACTTTGTATGGAACAATTTATCATCTATTTACCAGCAGCACTCGCTGTGTTGGGTCTCCTATTTATGTTCGTCAAGGCAGGATGGGTGGGTAAGCAAGATGCTGGAGACGGCAAAATGCAATCCATTTCCAAGAGTATTCAGGAAGGTGCAATGGCATTCTTAAAAGCTGAATATCGAATTCTGTTAATCTTCGTAGTAATCGCATCGATTGCTTTATTTATTGTTTCTACACTTGTAGAGACATCACATTGGATTATTGTCGTTGCCTTTATCTGTGGTGCTTTCTTTTCGGCACTTGCAGGTAATATCGGGATGCGAATTGCAACGAGTGCCAATGTTCGTACTACCCAAGCAGCAAGAACTAGTTTACCACAAGCACTGAAAGTTTCTTTCTCTGGAGGAACTGTTATGGGCCTTGGGGTAGCAGGACTGGCGGTTTTAGGATTGAGTATTTTCTTTTTATTGTTCCTTAAAATGTTCGTGACAGAGGGTGGCAATTTTTATCATGAGATGACGATTGTACTGGAGGCCCTTGCGGGGTTCTCGCTTGGAGCAGAGTCGATCGCCCTATTTGCTAGGGTTGGCGGTGGTATTTATACCAAAGCTGCAGACGTAGGTGCAGATTTAGTGGGTAAGGTTGAGGCTGGAATTCCCGAAGATGATCCTAGAAATCCAGCAACTATCGCCGATAATGTGGGTGATAATGTTGGGGATGTGGCAGGAATGGGTGCTGACTTATTTGGATCTTATGTAGCAACCGTATTGGCTTCCATGGTACTTGGTAATTATATTATTAAGGATATGTCAGAGGTGAACGGAACACAATTTACTGATGCATTCCATGGTATGGGACCCATCTTGTTGCCTATTGTAATTGCCGGCGTTGGTATTTTAGCATCAATCATTGGTACTTTCTTGGTGAAAGTCTCATCGAATGATGCGAAAGAAAACCAAGTTCAAAAAGCTTTAAATACGGGTAACTGGGCATCTATCATTCTTACGGTAATTGCCTGTTATTTCTTGATTCAATATATGCTTCCTGAAGTCCTTCAGATGAAATTCTTTGGTGAGGGTTATCAAGATGTACCTCGAATGAATATCTTTTATTCTACGATTGTTGGTTTGGCTGTGGGCGGATTGATCTCAGCGTTTACTGAATTTTACACTGGTCTAGGTAAAAAACCGGTATTAAATATTGTTCAAAACTCATCTAC
>JBEBTR010000078.1:0-15377 GCA_040393725.1 Sphingobacterium endophyticum
ATAACCAGAGAAGTAAAAAAAATGGTCTAGGAAAATATAATTCCTAAACCACTTCTAAATATTTTTAGTAAAAAAGAAAAAATATAATAACAGCCAGAAAGTCAACTATCTCAGCTCTACTGTCTTATGTCTTATGTCTTATGTCTCATGGTCTATCCTCTGCTCTCCACCTCACATTTACATCCTTTACCACATCCAGGAGTACCTTTCTTTTTGGAGAAAAAAGGTTTGAATATGACAAACAAAGCAAAAATAAAAAGGGCAAAAATGATAATATATTGAATTATTAAACTCATTACTTTAAGATTTGATAGGCAATAAGTGCCGCAACATAAGCTAGTCCGGTCATAAAAACGGTTTGAATTAAAGTCCATTTCCATGATCCTGTTTCTTTTCGTACAACTCCAATTGTTGCCATACACTGCATTGCAAATGCGTAAAACAATAATAACGATATACCTGAAGCAAAATTATAGGCCGGTTTGCCTGTATTTGCATTAATTTCTGATTTCATTCGTGTTAATAAGGACGATTTCTGACCCTCGTCTTCAATGTCTACATCTGGTCCCATGCTGTAAACTACAGCCATTGTACCAACAAACACCTCACGAGCAGCAAATGATGAAATTAATCCTATTCCCATTTTCCAATCATAACCTAATGGTCGAACAATAGGCTCTATCCCCATACCAATATAACCTAGAAATGAATGCTCTAATCGATATGATCCAACTTCTTTCTCTAATTCTTCTGCACTTAAATTTGGATTGGCTTGCTGAACGATTTCCTCCGCATCATAAAATTTTCGGTTCGGACCGAAGTTTCCGAATACCCACAGAACAATTGAAATCATCAATATAATCTTTCCGGCTTCCCACAAGAATCCCGAAGCTTTATCCCAAACATTGGTCATCACATTTTTCCAATCAGGCATTTTGTAGGTAGGTAGTTCAAAGATTAAATAAGAAGAACGAATACTTTTTATAACTCTATTTAAAATCCATGCTGATCCCAATGCACCCACAATACCCAGAATATACATGATAAACAGTGTAATTCCCTGCAAATTAAACCCCAAAAATTTATCTTCCGGAATGATGAGCCCAATGATAACAATATAGATAGGCAATCGCGCTGAACATGTCATAAAAGGTGTAACTAACATGGTTAATAGACGCTCCTTAGGATTTTCGATATTTCTGGCTGACATAACCGCCGGAATGGCACAGGCAGCTCCTGACATCAAGGGAATAACCGATTTCCCGTTTAATCCAAATGGACGTAACCATCTGTCCATTAAAAATACAACTCGGCTCATATATCCAGATTCCTCCATCAAGGATAGAAATAAGAATAATATAACGATTTGAGGAATGAATATCACTATCCCTCCAATACCTGCAATAATACCTTCAATAAATAGGGCTGATAAGGGACCTTCTGGCATTATTGTACTTAAATAAGCTGTCAAGTCTCCGAAAGAGCCATCAATCCAGTCCATAAGAGGCCCTGACCAACTAAAAATAGCCTGGAATATTAAAAATAATAATCCAAAGAAGATTAGGTATCCCAGAATAGGATGCAATAATATCCGATCTATTTTTGAAGTCGTATCTAAAGTTTTGTTCTCTGATTTATTTAATATTTTTTCCAGATCCAAACTGATCTGGTCATGTCGAAGCAAGGACTCAGTCTTTTGCATCTCATGTGGATCAAGCTTGTATTTAGTTCGAATCGCTGTTAGAGCCTCTTGTTTTTCTTTAGGTAAGTAACTTACATTCTCTTGAGCAAGGTATTGCCATGTAAGATATTCTGTCGCAAGTGGAAATAATTTCTTAGCTTCTACTAATGCTTCCTTATATTTCTCAGGGATTTCAAAATTGCTCGTGTAAAGCGAAGGTTTTTCATCGAATGATGAAATCAACTTTTCTAACCCCTTTCCGGTCCTTGCATTCGTTTGGAAGACCTTTGTTTTTAAATAGGATTCTAACTTTGGAAAATCAAGATGTACCCCTTTACTTTCAACCTCGTCAATCATATTTAAAACGAAAATCGCAGGCAACCCTAGCTCTCTAGCTTGTTGGTATAAAATAATACCTCTTTTTATCGTGGAGGGCTCGGCAACCACAATGGTTAGGTCAGGACTTAACTTATTTTCTTTTTGACTCAAAATCTTGAAAACAATTTCTTCATCTAATGAGTTTGGAAATAAAGTATAGGTACCTGGTAAGTCTACAATATGATAGGTTTTATTATTCGCTTTTAAAGAACCTTCTCTTTTCTCGACGGTAATTCCAGGATAATTTCCTACTTTTTGATTTAGTTTCGTAAGTCTATTAAAAAGAGAGGTCTTACCAACATTGGGATTTCCAAGAAGGACTATATTAGGATTTTCCATTAGATTATTACTGCAGTTATGAGTTTGGCTTCTGATTTACGGATTGCAATTAAGGCGTTGTTCTCAACAACGTTTACACAGATCGGACCGTTTAACGGGGCTTTATGCTTCACTTCAATTACTGAGCCCGGGTAAAAGCCTAACTCATAGAATTTAGCAGGAATGTCTATAGATTG
Source organism: Sphingobacterium endophyticum (assembly GCA_040393725.1). GTDB lineage: Bacteria > Bacteroidota > Bacteroidia > Sphingobacteriales > Sphingobacteriaceae > Sphingobacterium > Sphingobacterium endophyticum_A. The sequence goes on from JBEBTR010000078.1 coordinate 2,575, forward strand.
TATAGCATTAATCTTAGCGATGTCTCCGATTTTTAATTTATCAAGGCTAATATTTTGCGGCATTCGACGACAATTTTTTAGGAGTTTTTAAAAAAAATCAACATTAGCAAAGATAAATAATTAAAATCTTTTAAATTGCGGATTAAGTCACACTAATGTATTATTAAATATGCCGAAGATCGAAGAATTGGTTAAAGTAAGGCAATTCGCAAGTCCTTGGCATCGCGCAACGATCAATATTATTTATACTAACAACTGGTTGAACGTGATGCTGGAGAAAAGAGCGGGTGCCAAACAAATCACCTTGCAACAGTTCAATGTGTTGCGCGTCTTACGTGGTCAATACCCTAACCCGGTAACCAACAACTTGTTAAAGGAAAGGTTGCTAACCAAAACTCCTGATATCAGTAGGTTGGTAGATCGTATCGTAAGCAAAGGCCTAGTCTCTAGGGAAAAAAACAGCGTCGACAAGCGCGCCGTTGATCTGTTAATTACAGATAAAGGCTTGGAATTGCTTCAAGAAATCGAAAATGACATGATGTTAGACGATGTACTTCCGGCTAATATCACGGAACAAGATTGCTTGATGCTAAGTGAACTTTTAGATAAGTTTCGTGGTTTCATGGATGAAATCGACTATTAACTAATGTTCATGATCATGATGGTCATGATCATGCTCTTCATGATGATGTGGCTCCTCCGTTTGATTCGAAGGACCATGATGATGAGTGTGGTCATGACCTTCAAATAAAAAGTTAGCCATCGATACCAAAACGCCTAATAATACAGCAACCATTTTTTTCTTATTGAAGGTGTGGTGATCGGCTGAGCCTGACTCAAATAAGATGGTCGTAGAGATATGTAGGAAAATCCCAATTACAACCGCCATTATCTTATCAAAATACTGAGATATATTACCTATTTCTCCGGCACTTATACCCTTACTCGTAAAAAATCCTAATGGTGTCATCGCTGCGAAAACAGCAATAAAGAGAATAATGGTCTGTTTCTTAAGCTTTGTACCAATTAAAAGACTTCCTAATGCAAATGAGGCCGGAATGTGATGAATGGCAATGCCAAAAACTAATTCATTTCGGTGACCTGAGGCCAATGGAAACCCCTCAAGAAAGGCATGTAAACATAAACTAATTAATATCGCAATTGGAAAGGCTTGATGAGAATGACCTTCTGATTGATGATGGATATGACCATGCTCAATCCCTTGAGAAAAATGCTCTAAGACCAGCTGGAACAAAAAGCCCCCTAAAATGTATAATCCAATAATCTCCCCAGGAGTACCTGAACTGTGATAAACCTCAGGAATTAAATGTAAAACTGTGATCGCAAATAAATAGGCACCACTAAAGGATAAAACCAATTTTAATAATTGTGTGTTATCTCTTTTTACAAAAAAGACAGCAATACCACTAAGTAATGCGGAGAAAAATAAAATGGAAACGATCAAGAAACTACTCATGCAGGGACTGTTGTTGAAACTGGTTGGGGTTCGAAAAATTTAGGATAAAACCTTTTAAATAAATACCCGGTTCCCAAACCTATCAGTGTACCTATTATTGCACCACAAAGAATATCTATGGGATAATGCACACCAACATAAATTTGTGAAAAAGATATCGAGGCCGCCCATAGAATACATAACCATAAAGTATGTTTCCATTTGCGACGGAACAATACGATCCAAAAAAACGCCAAAGCAAAATGGTTGGTCGCATGGGATGATGTAAAACTAAATCCTGAACCACATCGGGCTCGTAGATTAACCTCATTCTTAAATACAACATCGTTACATGGCCTGACACGCTTTACTGATTTCTTAATCAAATGTGAGGATACCGAATCTGAAATACCAAACGTCGCCAATGTGCAGGCAACAATTAATACTCCCGTTTTTCCATAATGTTTGATGAAAAATATTATCAAAAACAAATACAGTGGTGACCATGTATAGGGATTACGTAAAATAGGTAACAACCAATCAAATACAACATTGCTCATGCCTTGATTGATTAATAAAAATAATTCTTGATCGAAATGGATTATTTTCTCTAACATATTTTTTAAAATAGAATAGCCTAATTCCTTAATTAAACCAAATCTATAAAAATAAGATGGTATACCTTACTTAATATCGTAAACGAAACAAAGTTGCAACAAAGATAAGGATTAGACTTAAAAAAAGAATAAAAATCATTAATAATTATATAAATCCTTTATTTTTACCAACGTTAATTTTAATTTACTTATGGCTTTAATAAAATCTATTTCAGGAATTAGGGGTACTATTGGCGGTAAACCTGGGGATAATTTAACTCCAGTGGATATCGTGAAATTTACAGCTGCTTATGGAAAAATCATTACAGAAAATACATCTAATAAAACTATTGTAGTTGGCCGAGATGCTCGTATTTCAGGAGAGATGGTATCCAATCTAGTAATTGGTACTTTACAAAGTATTGGCGTTAATGTTATTGATTTGGGACTTTCCACGACTCCAACTGTAGAAATTGCAGTTCCTAAATTAAAGGCTGCCGGAGGTATTATCTTAACGGCATCACATAACCCAGGCCAATGGAATGCCTTAAAGTTATTGAACAGCAAAGGTGAATTTATTGATGATGCCAAAGGAAAGGAAGTTCTGGAACTTGGTGAAAGTTTGAATTTTGACTTTGCCGAAGTCGAACAGCTTGGAACCGTTACAAAAGATGATACATTCCTTCAAAAACATATTGATGATGTGCTGGCATTAGAATATGTCGATGTCGAAGCTATAAAGAATGCAAACTTTAAAATTGCTGTAGATGCTGTGAACAGTACTGGGGGGACTTTTATTCCAGAATTGCTGAAAGCATTGGGGGTTGAATCCATTTATAAAATTCATTGCGAACCTAATGGTAAATTTCCGCACAATCCTGAACCATTAAAAGAACACCTTACAGATTTATCTAAAGCTGTACTGGATAATAATGCTGATTTAGGTATTGCTGTGGATCCGGATGTGGATCGGCTTGTATTTATGATGGAAGACGGTGAACTTTTTGGTGAAGAATATACCTTAGTAGCTGTAGCTGATTATATTCTTGGCCAGAAAAAAGGTAATACCGTATCAAATTTGTCATCAACGCGTGCTTTAAGGGATGTCACTGAAAAACATGATGGTCAATATTTTGCCGCTGCTGTTGGTGAAGTAAATGTAGTTACTAAAATGAAAGAAGTTGATGCGGTGATTGGCGGTGAAGGTAACGGAGGGGTAATTTATCCTGCTTCTCATTATGGCCGTGATTCTTTAGTCGGAGTAGCTCTATTCCTAACGCATCTTGCAAAAATAGGGAAGAAGGTTACAGAATATAGAGCTGAACTGCCTCAGTACTTTATGTCAAAAAATAAAATTACCCTAACGCCTGATTTGGATATTGATAATTTGCTGGCTAAAATGCAACAGAAATATGCCCATGAAAATCATTCAACTATTGATGGCTTAAAAATCGACTTTCCAAATGAATGGGTTCATTTAAGAAAATCTAATACGGAACCAATCATTCGGATTTATTCTGAAGGGCATTCCCCTGAAGCTGCTGAAGCTATTGCACAAAAAATCATGAATGAAATAAAAGAAATTGTAGGATAATATTCCTATTATTTATTAAATCCCCCAAAATAGCTTTTATCTATTTCGGGGGATTTTGTTTTTTTAAGATAAAGCTCCTTCCACCATGCCAATTTTAATAGTTAGTATCTATTTTAAAGAAAATTTTATTTTTTGAAGCCAATCAGCTACAAGTTGTTATGCAATTTAATAAATTTGGCGTTAAATTAAATTGATATCGCCAGTGAAGACACAATTTCGCTTTTTAAGCTTTCTCATTTTTGCCTCAATTTTGTGTCTAACATCATGTGAGAAAGATCCAGAATATAAAAATATCCTTGTTAATGATGAACAAGCAAATATTGATATGAACTCTGGATTTGTGGATAAGGAAGTTCAGCTTACTTCAGATTCATGGAAAGTGGTCTATGTTCGGAATATAAACCCTACTCAATATCTTTTAGACAATAAATTACAGTTAATGCGTCTCCAAGAAATTGGAAAAGTTGAATGTTCATTGGGATTTTTATCTCTCGAAAAAAAAGCAGGTTCCACAAATAAACTCTTTATTTCCATGACGGAAAATTTTAGAGACGAACCAAGAAGAATTCTGATAGGTCTTCAAGATGCTGATCAGGTGAAAGAAATCGTAATTACCCAGAAAAAAGGTGCCGAATATGAACTTAGCAATAAAATTGTTGAAGAAATTAACGGAACACATAAAGCTTGGACCCAGCAGTTAAATAGAACGACAATAGATAATAATGCCAGTACTGAAGTTAAAATTCTTACCCCAATTAAAGAATTCTTCAAAGATGCAGCTTTCTCCTCTACCTTTCAATCTGATGCAATTGGTTCTTTCGATTGGTCACCTGCTCCTGACAGTTTGATATCAATGATCGCTCTGGAGCATGAGGGTGTTAAATATTGGGATGATAAAGTGAAATATATTCAAGGTCCTCAAACTTCTGCCTACCTTAATGATGCCAACGAAGCCATTAATAAAATTGTTCCTCCGTATAGTAAAATGACTGTATATGGAGAAGTTACCTATGTTTCCCGTGAATGTAAGTATACCTTTGAAATAAAAAATAAAACAACTGGATTTAAAACAATACTAAATGGTAAATGGAAACAAAATGTTCCAATTAAATCAGAAATTAAAATAATCTAATTGTTTTAGTTTCCCTTTAAACTCCACTTAAGATAGCCAGCCTTAAAACTCCTCAAAATATCCTCTTAAAAAATCATTCTTTTTTTGTAACGAAAAGCGATAAACTATACTAACTTCATAAATTGGTAAAACTATCGACTTTGAAAATTAAGGAAAAACAATTCTTGTCTGAAATTAACCAACACAAAGGGATCTTATATAAACTCTCAAAGATTTATATGGATAACGATGTAGATAGGGAAGATCTATTTCAGGAAATGCTATTCCAATTATGGAAATCTTATGAAAATTTCAAAGGTGTCAGTAAGTTTTCTACCTGGATGTATCGAGTGGCTCTTAATACAGCATTAGTATATCTTAAAAAAGATAAAAGAATGCCAAAATCTGAAAACTTGATCGAAGAAATTGATATTCCTGATCACAGTGATCACCCGGAAAAAGAAGAACAATTGAACTATTTCTATCGTGCAGTGAAAGACTTGAATGAAGTAGAAAAAGCTTTGATTTTCCTGTTCTTAGAAGGTTTTTCACATCGTGAAATTGCAGGACAATTAGGGATAACAGAGGTCAATGCTCGAGTAAAACTAAATAGGACCAAGGATAAAATACAAGAAATCATTAAAAAACAAGGCTATGAATTTTGACGATTTAAAGAAGGCATGGGATAATGAAGATAATTCTGATTTGGATTTAACAGCCATTAATCTTTCCTTAAATAAGGCTAATAACGCCATTGATAAAGTCCGAAAAAATATGAGAATGGATTTTTACTGTTTATTGGCTACAACTATTTTAAGTTTAGCTGGACTTATCTATGCTCATTTAAATTTAGATGTGAAACCTATTATTTTTTTTACCTTGGATAGTTTTGCTTTCTTAATCTTCGTCCTTATCCTATTCTTTTTTATAAAATTTTATAAGTTTTACAAAAGGTCATACCATCTAAATTACGATAGCCGCGATAACCTCATGTGGTTCTATTATGAATTGAGATCATTTATTGATTTCTATCACGCTTTTTTCTTTGTGTTTTTTATAATGGGTTTAGCATGTGGGTTGGCCGTCGGACTGATGACAGCAAATATTGAAATGGTTAGTGGAAAAAAAGATGCTATTGGCAGGGCATTGTCCGATAATATTACCAATAAATTTATTTACTTCGGTAGCCAAGCTATTTTGATTCTGGGAGGAACTCTCTTGTTTCGCTGGATGATAAGCAGAATGTATGGTAGGTACCTTAAACAAATTAAACATACACTCGATCTTTTAAGGTCCGATGAATAGGGAAGGATTTATGGCATTTCTTGGGCTTAATTAGAATATTTTAAATAAAATAGTTTTGTGCAAATCAAAATTATATCCTATCTTTGCGACTCATTAAATATTAACAATTTTAATAAATAACAATGTACGCAATAGTAAATATAGCAGGACAGCAATTTAAAGTTGCTAAAGACCAATACCTTTTTGTACATCGCTTACAAGGAGATGAAGGCGCTAGTATTGAATTTGACAATGTATTGTTAGCAGAAGACGGTGGTAAATTTACTGTAGGTACTCCAAGTATTTCAGGTGCTAAAGTTTCGGCTACTATTTTGTCACATTTAAAAGGTGAAAAAGTTATCGTTTTCAAGAAAAAACGTCGTAAAGGCTACAAAAAGAAAAACGGTCACCGTCAACAATTCACTAAAATCCAGATCACTGGTATCAGTTTATAATCGAATTTTTAATCTGACGCAAGTCTTAAATTAGAATAAAGAAATGGCACATAAAAAAGGTGCGGGTAGTTCCAAGAACGGCCGTGAGTCACACAGTAAGAGATTAGGTATCAAAATTTTCGGTGGTCAACAAGCTATCGCTGGTAACATCATCGTACGTCAACGTGGTACTCAGCACAATGCTGATGCAAATGTTGGTATCGGTAAAGACCATACCTTATACGCTCTAATCGACGGAACTGTTGTGTTCCGTAAAAAAGCGAATAACAAATCTTACGTTTCTGTATTACCTACAGAAGAAAATAACTAAGATTTATTAAGAAACTTAAAAAGCCTGTCTGAGATTTTCAGACAGGCTTTTTTTGTGGAGAATACCGGATTCGAACCGGTGGCCTCTTGCCTGCCAGGCAAGCGCTCTAGCCAACTGAGCTAATCCCCCTTTAGGCTATTTCATTCCTAAATTATACTTAGTACCATCCGTTAAAGAAACATCCAACATAAACTTGCTGAACTCTGCATAACTCGATGCCGGATAGGAACCCTCACGAAGCTGTAGCTTCCGATAACAGATCATCTTTCCATCCTTGATGTCAACCTTGAACTCATAGGTGCCCATAGGAACCTCCAACTTTTTATTTACAGGAATAATATTCGTCGATAGCTTAGCAGGAAGCTCAATCTCCGTCTCATCAATATCTGTATATCCTCTCGTTATCCTTACTAGATTTGTCCTATTCCTAATATCCGGAATGCTGCTGCTGCGATTTAGGAAGTTTGGATAAATAGTCATATTCGTCCCATTTTTTATCCCAAAATCATCTGCCACTATTTTTAGTTCCTCTGTTAAAGATAAATTATCTTGCTGATTAATCGTATACTTAATTTCATTGAACTGTATCCTATTGATATCATAAGATTTACGTAATAACTTGACTTGCTCATCCTTAATCTTCTTTACATTGTAAAAATGATTTTCGAATTGAGTACCTGAGAATTCAGTGGTGATTTTTCCGCTTATCTTCCCATTTTCATCCATCACAAATGATCCTTTCCTGTTTTGCAGATTCTGCTCGAAATCATAGACTTTCGTACGCATCACCTTTCCGCCATCTTCTGTCACAGCAAGGACAAGTCGATCATCTGTAAAGTCTCCAAGATACCCAAAAGGTAAGTCTTGACTCGTACATTCTAACCAAGTATAATCATTTTCGAATGGAAGACATAATATAATATGATTTCCGTCAACTAAATTGGCAAACTCGGGCTCAACATCCATTTTCCGATTGCCCGCCTCGACGATGCAATAATAGGAGGGAATATCAACTACATCTAATAAGGCTTGCATATAATTAACCAATGCTTTACAGTCCCCATATCCTAATCGATCCACATCCGCAGCCGGAAATGGCTCCTGACCACCAATACCTATCTGTACCGATATATAACGTGTTTTCTTCTGTAGATATTCATATAAGGCTTTCGCTTTTTCTTTGTCAGTTTTAAGATCTTTCGTTATTTCCTTAACCTTAGCTACTGTGCCTTCAGGTAATTGACGCTTATCTTTCAATAAAGCCGTATTCATCCAGCTTCCATAGGATTTCCAGTCATTTACCTCGCCCGCATGTTTGTAATATTCAAAGCTTTCTGGAACAACTAACACGCGTATACCCGTTTCATGACGGTTTGGACTATAAGGCTCCGAACGTACAGCACTGATGTTTTCGATGTTCCAATAGTATGATTTTTGTTTCCCTTTCATTTCTTCCTTACCCTCTTTTTTCAGATTCTTCTTAAGGACGCGAAGTTTATAATCTGGATTGGCTAAGATTTCGTATGAACTTTTCTGTACCGAAACATCCCCATAAAAATCAGGGCGCCAAGATTGGAGAATTAATGTCTGATTGTGCCGTACCTCATAATCCATAACAACAGTAAATGGGTAACTCGGTAATGAAGGAAATAAATGTTTAATCCTCGTATTGGTAAACATCGTGCCTTCATCAGAGGCACTGTAATCCTTGAAATCCTTTATTGTGAATTTTTTAACAGTTTTACCATCTGCATCCAGAACTTCCCCTTTAATGGTTTTTATCTGTTTGGATTTATCATAGCCAAACTGAACTGCTGCATACTCATCCCCAGAACTGTTATGGATAGTGATAACCTTCCGGCCCGTTTCAATCATTTCGCTCGGACTTTTAATGTCATAAGTGGTATGTTCTTCCCGGATTGTTGCAGATGCCCTGCTTAATAATTCTTTTGGAATCTCCGAAGCCTCATATTGTGAAAATGCAAATGAAGATCCCAATAGGAGGAAGGTGAAAATAAATCCTATACGCCTAATCATATTTTTTTAAATTGAAAATCAGTCAACTGTTGTTGGATAATCCTCGAGAAAAATTCTTTTAAATGAAAATATTCCTCAGGACTAAAAATTGCTTTATTCAAAGACATATTTTGCTGAAGCATCAAAATGTTATTTTCATATAATGATCTGAAAGTGTATTTCGCCGAATTCTCAGGAAGGGTCAAGGCCGAATCTTTGGGTTTATTTAAAATTGTATAACCAATTGGAATACTAATGTTGATATTATGAACCTCTGTCTGTGGTGCCCCAAAATCAACATGATAGTTTCTTTCTTCTAACTTAAATGGGTTCTTCGTCGTACGCTCATAAATAATAGGATTAAGAACAAATTCATTTTCCCTAAAGTTTTCCCGCATTTCCATTTCAAACTCCAATTGTTCCACTAAAGGCTTTTCTAAGTCATCCAAATTCTCCACCTTTGAACTCAAAATACGCATCGAAGTTAATTGTTCCATTAATTTTTCCTCATACTCTTCAAAGCTGTTGTATTCTTCAATTTCTTCTCTTTTGTGTAGTGCATGTAACCCAGAATATTGGATCCTAATGGTTCCTTTAATTTTCCCGGCAGAATCTAATTTCCCCAAAATATTATAATTGTTTCTTGAAGGTACCTCATTCTTAAGGATTACCCAATCCGATTGACTTTTAGAATAAATTACTCGACCACGATCATTGATTGAACGCATTGATAATTCACCAAATGGTAGATATTTCTCTGACGCATCCAATAAATAGTCCTTGCCGTCTATTTTCGCCATAGCAATCACCGCATTGAAATCAGTCATTGCTGGATATAAAAAACTCGGAATACCGTTTTCTCGTGTCGATATAATAACTGGATAAGCTTCTATATCTGCTGCATTCAGTCCTGCTACCAATCCCAAATTGATATCTGCCATATTCCCTTTCTTCTGCTCTAAGGCCTTTTTAACACCTACATCCGAAAACTTACCACCTATTTGATTCCAGGTAATATTTTTTTGGAGATAGTAGAAAATAGCTTTGGCTTTATCTAATTTATTTTCTTTCCCTGCTATAATTCCTGGTAAGATATCCTTAAACGCGCCCTTATTCTTTATCTGACCTCCAAATTCCTTCTCCAACATTAAGTCCTGGTCAATATCTGCCCATGTCTTTGCGAAATTTGTATGTGGACCATCAGGATTAAAGTAGGTCCTCAATTCATAGTTAATCGAAGAAACATAATTGATCGCTGCCAGCATAAAATCTTCTTCTTTAAATGCCGGAATATTTTCCATAACATATGTCATCTTAGAACAATCCTGTCTTGTTCCATTTAAAAGAAAATGCTTATTCAATACAGAGGTCTTGCTATCAGTCAATGGCAAGTATCCTTTAAGGTTGGTATTATATTGAAATGTTGACGGTATTACGGCAACATACTCACTATGTAATTTGGGATACATGGATTGGAAATACCATGATCTGAACGTCCTGATACCTGGGGATACTAGCCGATAAGAATATTCTATTATGGAATTGTCCTTAATATTGGGTAGTGTAAATTTAACCTCTTGGCTATATTGAGATGATTTATCAGTAAAAATGGCTTCTTTTTTAAGATCATCTGTTACCAGTTTCCCATCATCGAAATTATGAGTTCTACCTTTAACATCGCGTACATATTCGAAGTCCGGTCCATATTTGTACAATGGTATACTCACATTGGCAGCATCAACACCTTCCTTGTCCAAAATCTTCATGCGAACATTTCGATTGTGGACTACCATTAAACCCCGGTCACTTTCACTGTACTCCAGCTCAGTTCTTCCGTGTTCAAATAATACAATTGCATGTGCAGAGGTATCGTTCTGCTTGTGGTCAGTCGTGAATAAGCCCAAGTCCAACTTAGGTAATGGATTGTCTTGAGCGTATCCCATCAGGCTTGCACATGTCATGCAGAGACCTAATAAAATAGATTTCATAATGATTTGGTTAAAATATAGTCAAATGTAAATAATTTACATCTGATTTAAGTATGTATAATCGGTAATTTTTTTTTAATTTTTTTAAGGCGAATTTTAAGCCTCTAATAATTGTTTTTCATATAATGAAGCATATTCTCCTTCCATCGATAATAAAGACTCATGTGTGCCTTCTTCTATTATTCTTCCTTGGTCTAATACGATGATATGATCTGCATTTTTGATCGTTGATATCCTATGGGCAATAATTATCGAGGTCTTACCTTCCATGATTTTCCCTAGATTGTGAAGAATCTCCTCTTCTGTCTTTGTGTCTACTGCTGATAAACAATCATCGAACATAAGGATTTTAGGATCTTTCACCAATGCCCTTGCAATTGAAACACGTTGTTTTTGACCTCCCGATAGCGTAATTCCTCTTTCTCCAATATGTGTTTCAAAGCCTTCATCAAATCCAACAATATTCTCATAAACTACAGCGTCTTTTGCGGCCTGTTCTACTTTTGGCGTATCCACCGAATCCAAACCAAAAGCAATATTGCGAGCAATTGTATCAGAAAACAAAAATACCTGTTGCGGTACAAAACCGATTTGTTCACGGAGGGATTTTAGTTCATAATCTTTGATATTATGCTGGTCATATAAAATCTCACCCTTATCAACATCAAACATGCGCAATAATAAATTCGCTAAGGTAGATTTCCCAGATCCTGTACGCCCAATTATGGCCATTGTTTTTCCTGCAGGTATATGGAAGCTAATATTATCGATGGCCTTAATTCCAGTGTCAGGATAGGTAAAAGAAACATTCTCCAACCTGATATCTCCTTGTAATTCTGCCTCTAAACTACCGCTCTTAATTTCAGATTTTGTGCTTAGGAACTCATTTATACGTTTCTGGGATGCTGATGCTCGCTGAACTAAGGATGTTACCCATGCTAATGACATTGCTGGAAAGGTAAGTTGATTGACATAAATGATAAACTCGGCAATATTTCCAGCCGTAATATTACCGTCTTTCACTTCCAATCCTCCAATATATACCGTTATAATGGTACTAAACCCAATTAAAAAGATAATTAATGGAAAAAAGATGGCCTGAACCTTTACAAGATTCAGGTTGATGTCTTTATATCGGTCACTCTCAATTTTGAAATTATTCATCTTATCGCTTTCCCGAGTATAAGTCTTAATGACCCTTATTCCTGAAAAGGTCTCCTGAACAAAGGATGAAAGATGAGATAATTGTCTTTGTATTCTTTCACTCCTCCTATTGATTACCTTATTGACAAAAAGTATAATAACAGAAATAATTGGAATGGGAATTAGGGAATAGGTCGCTAAGGTGGCATTCACATTATACATCGCATAGATAATCATAATAGATAATACCACAGTATTTATAGCGTACATAATCGCTGGACCCAAATAGTTGCGAACCTGATTTACGTCTTCCGTCGCTCTATTCATTAAATCACCTGTATTATTCTTTCTATAAAAAGCGAAATCTAACTCTTGATAATGCTTATATATCTCATTCTTGATATCATATTCAATATGCCTCGAGGTAAGGATTAATGTCTGACGCATCATAAATAGAAAAATTCCCCTCAGAAGTGCCAAAACTAAAACTACAATACCAAAGAATAAAAGGCTTTTACTAAATACTTCATAAATGATAGATTGCCTATCGAATCCATCATACAATCTGTACAAATCAATATTTTCTTTGACCAAGTCAAATGCTTCACGGATGACTTGTGCCGGAAGGATACCAAAGTAATTGGAAATAATCACAAAGATGACTCCAGGGATTAACTTCCAACGATATTTATAGAAAAATTTATTGAGGTATGATAGTTCCTTCATTTCAACAAAAATAATGGATAATTTTCAATAAACTATAGGTGAAAGTTGTGATATTGTCAATACTTTCATCTAAATCGAATATTTTAAGGCTTTTGGCTAAAGAACTAAATAATTTGCTAATTTT
>JBEBTR010000079.1:0-15181 GCA_040393725.1 Sphingobacterium endophyticum
TCTAATTCATCGTTATCCATAGGTATAATTTCATAGATGCTGACCTTATTGAAGATCTGATCTATCTCCATGTTTTCTAATTCTTTATCCATAAAATCATTAAATCGACGAGCATTTTTGCCTGCCTTACTGAATTTTTCATAGAAATAGGTGATTGGAGATCCACCAAATGGGTTAAGCAAATATAAAGGAGGTTTGCCATTATAAAATATTCCACCTTTAACATCATAATCACGTTTCATATTTTCCAGCTCCCTAACTTTTCCGGCTTTTGTATTTCCCATAATCACGATCTCCTCAAGTACTATTGGTTTCTTTTGGAGAAAGATTTGATCTGGTAGGTAATAGGCTTCAATTTTTATGCTGTTCCAATGTGGATGCACAAAAATGATACTGTCATAAGGATGAGCATCAATTGTAAATAAACCAAAATTGTCAGAATATAAGGTTTGCTTAGTCCGCTGATTAATTATTTGAACATTTTTCAAAAGTAATGAACTATCACTGGAATATAGGGTCCCGGTATATTGATATTGGGTTTGTGCGTATGAGAAGGTGTAAGTTGATAGGATGGAAATTAAAATAATATATTTTAAGAAGAGTTTCTTATTGAAAAGAATATCAAGAATTCTTTTGCTGAAATTCATAACCAACAGAATTAATGTGCTAATAATTAGCTGTAAATTACAAATTTTATTGAGTAATTTTTTTGCTTTAATCTTATTTAACATTTGTTTCGTTTTGAAAAAGTTACACAATTTTTGTTTCATATGTTATTATGAAATAGAGGTGATAAACTTAATATTAAAAGGCTCGAATAGTTTAATATTAGAGCTATCTTTGCTATCCTTAACCTGCGAAATATCTGATGACTCGAAATTCAAATATTGCCGTATTTGCGGCTATTCTTTCCATGATTTGTGTTCAAGGAGGTGCCTCATTTGCAAAGCAATTATTTCCGGTTATCGGTCCAATTGCAACTACCACGCTTCGTATAGGATTGGCGGCACTTCTTTTGTATCTAATTAATAGGCCAAAGTTATTTACGTTCACCAAACAGCAATGGTTGTATTGTGGGATTTACGGTGTTGGTATTGCTGTAATGAACTTAATATTCTACATGGCTATTCAGCGAATTCCATTGGGTTTAGGAGTAACTATTGAATTCGTAGGACCCTTGTTTTTAGCTTTTGCACTTTCCCGAAAATGGCTTGATATTCTTTGGGCATCCTTAGCTTTGACAGGAATATTACTAATAGTTCCATGGCAAAGCAATGGGGTTGATTTGCTAGGTCTGGGATTAGCCTTATTGGCAGGGGCATTTTGGGCAGTTTATATTCTGATGGGTGCAAAACTATCGAAAATTATGGATGGAAGGCAGGCAGTTACAACAGGTATGATAATCGCAACGGGTTTTATTCTTCCATTCGCCTTTTTGGATGGATCAATTATGAATTTAAACTTCGGATTATTTGGTAAAGGTTTATTAGTTGCTATCCTGTCATCGGCATTGCCATTTTCATTGGATATGTTTGCCTTGGGTAAAATGCCAGCAAAAACGTTCAGTGTGCTCGCAAGCCTTCAGCCAGCATTCGGAGCTCTATCTGGTTTATTGATCCTAGGTGAGTTTTTGAGCTTTTCCCAATGGCTTTCGGTTTTCTGTGTTGTTTTAGCAAGTATAGGTACAACTGTATTCAATAATAAGTCAAATAGGACATTGTAGGAGTGGTAAATTAAAATCATTTTCAACTATTTCCAATTAAACTTGTTGTATTGATAGAAACAAATGTTGTATTATGCCGAAAAATAAGACTCCGCAGTTAAAAAAACCTGACACCTATGAAGCCTTAGTAGATGAAGGTATGAGTAAGGAAAAAGCTGCAAGAATTTCAAATGCCCAAGCTGCTGGTACCATAGATCATAACTCAAAAAGATTAGAAAAACGTTCTAAAATTGAATTATTAACGGAAGCAAAAAAAATTGGAATAAAAAACAGACATAAAATGACGAAGGAACAATTGATAAATGCAATTAGGGGTAATTGATACCCCTTTAACCTTCAAGATTGATAATACGATTGGAAGAATCCAATTTTGCTATACATACATTATTGTCTTTTGTTCCAATTATCTGATCATCTTTTTCTTCAATCTTATATCCTTTATCTTTAAGATAAGATATTAAAGTGTTTTTATGATCAACCTCAAAATTTGAGATCACTTGGGGGAATGTTGTAAATATTCGATAATGAACATTATTTCTGTGTTCCTTAATTCGATCTGATTTGACGGTCATTAACATGACTCCACTCCCATAATCCGCCAAGTAATAGCCGTCTGCATTAAACATTCCCACTGCTATTAGTCCAAGTCGATGGAGGTTTTCCTGATCAAATGAATATTCTGCTTTTCTGAGCTCATCGATCTTATATTTATTGCCGTATGATTTTAATTCCTTTGCGTCTTTAATTAATTCATCGGGTAGGTTTGATTGCGTATTTGCCCAAGCCCATAACCAAGTATTGACAGAATAAGAGAAACTACCAATTATCTGAAGCGGAAACTCTAAATCATCTCCAAATGTTATCGTCCCTTTTGTCAAATCAGCATCCCAACTCTTTTCATTTGTTAATTCTGAGAAGTCCACTTGTTTCTCAAAGCCCATGGCAACGTAACGTTCTAACAATTCTATTTCGGTTTTAATGGGTTCGAACTTCGGAGTATCTTCAATGGTTTGGTCTTCTTCTTTTTCTTTTTTAGGTGTAGATTTTCCAAATAATCTATTTAAAAATCCCATAATAAATTTTGTATGTTGCTTTTATGAATTTAAGTTAAGAAAGGATGTGGGAAATCCATAAAAAGACTTGAGTATTGATTAAAGAAATTCATTTTTCGTAGTGTTATATCTACTGTTTGTAGACGAAAGTCTATATCGACCAAAATCAATATAAATTAATCTAAATAATATATTTAAAAACTGAGGTTTAATATATGTGATTAAGTATAGTTTTTGTTAAATCAAAGATGCTTCCGTTGATTTAATTTTAATAACTGTGACTATTAATAAATTTTCATTTTGATTTGTTTTACTCTATGTAAAGTGATGTTAATGTAGTTTTAAATATTTTCTAGATTATCATCGATTATTGAATAGGTAAGTGTAGTGTATTTCTCAATTCGACATTATTTTTCATTATTGTCATATTTAGCATAAATTTTATTTATAATCTATCTATAAATGGTTATTTTAGAAAAATAAATAGTTACCTGTGAGACCAATATTAATCTTTGCGTGGATATTGATTTTAATATCCTGCAATAATCATGTAGTAAAAGAATTAACTCCGATTGATAGTGAACTTCTGGAAAAAGCATACGGCTTTTTAGATAAAAATGAGTTTGATAGTGCTTATCTCTATTTTGATAAAGCGAGGATATCAGCTTTGGAGCAGAAGGATACAGCTACAATTGTGGCGAGCTTAATTAATATGGCAATAACTCAGACTGAATTTGGTGATCATTATACTTCTCAGGAAACATCGACTAAAGCATTAGAATATCTGAATGAGCAGGATACAGCTGACCATTCAAATTTGAGTATTTTGTATAATAATTTAAGTAATGTTTCAGATTATTTGAAACAACCTGAAAAGTCAATAGAATATATACAATTAGCTATTGAATATGCTAAGGATCCAAGGAATATCAATGTATTTAAAAATAATTTAGCGAATAATTACGCAGATGTTAAAGAATATGATAGATCGATTCAATTGTTTGAAGAGATTATTGCTATAACAGATTCAAATAGCACAGATTATGCGAGATTCATTACTAATTATGCTAGAATTAGAAATCGAATAGACTCAAATTATAATCCTTTGCCATTAATGAAAAAAGCTTTGAAAATTAGATTTGATGAAAAAGATTATTGGGGACTCAATTCTAGCTATTCCAATATTGCTAATTATTACATGTCAGTTGATCAAGATTCAGCTTTAAGCTATTCTTATAAACAATATGAAATAAGCAAAAAAATAAAAAGTCCTGAAGCCCAAACTGCTTCATTGAAACGAATTCTAACACTTCGAATTAATCCAAAGGAACAAGATTTATTTAAAGAATTCCATAAGCTAGATGACAGCATTCAAATGGCAATGCTCTCTTCCAGGAATCATTTTGCATTAATTCGGTTCGAGACTGAAAAAAATAAGTTGCAAAATATTCAGCTGAAAAATGAAATCGCTGAAAAGCAATATAATATTAACCTACAGAGAATCGGCATAGTCGCTCTTTTCATTATAATTGGTTTATCATCCTACTATGCATGGAATTGGCATAAAAGGAAAAAACAAAGAATTGAATTAGAAGCAGATAATAGGATTAAAGAAAGCCAACTTAAGACATCGAGGAAAGTACATGATGTTGTTGCAAATGGAATCTATAGGGTGATGGCAGAACTTGAAAATAGAGATCGTATTGATAGGGAAGAGATTCTTGATCGGCTTGAATTCATGTACGATAAGTCGCGGGATATTTCATATGAAGCTGAAGACAATACTGATAATTCGGTAGGTTTTTATTTACAAATTTCAGAATTATTAAAATCTTTCGCTAATGATCAGCGAACAGTTTTGATTGCTGGAAATGATGAAGAATTGTGGAAATTATTAAATAATAATCAGAAATCTGAAATTGAAAAAATCCTACAAGAATTGATGGTTAATATGCAGAAACACAGTTTTGCAAATGAAGTGATTGTCAAATTTGATTATGATAGTTCAGAACTTATAGTCAATTATAAAGATAACGGTATTGGTATCAAAGCGGATTCTAAAATTGGTAATGGATTAAATAATACGGAAACCCGTATAAATAATCTAAAAGGTAAAATTACATTTGAGCATCATTTAGAAAGAGGATTGGAAATAAGGATTTCCATACCCATTATTAAATAGACTTTTATGTTTAAAAAAGTATTAATAGCTGAAGATCATGAAGTAGCAAATCTTTCTGTCAACAAAACTGTTACAGAGCTAGGGGTTTTAGATACTAAATATGTGTATTACTGTGATGATGCATTGAACTTGATTCAAAAAGCTCTACGTGAGGGGGAACCTTATGATCTTTTGGTTACAGATTTAGTTTTTGAAGTGGATACCATTCCTCAACAAATAAATCATGGGAAAGATTTAATCAAAGCAGCTAAGGAAATTCAACCTGACCTTAAGGTAATTGTATTTTCTTCCATCGATAGGATTAACCTCATTGAAGATCTTTTTAGAAACCTTCAGATTGATGCCTATGTACGAAAAGCACGGCATGATGGTCAGCATTTTAAAGATGCTGTTCGGGCTGTAGCTAATAATAAAATTTACCAATCTCCAGATATCAGATTAGCTATGAGGTCTAAAAACTCGCATGAGTTTACTAATATGGATATTCAAATTATTCTTTCCTTGTCTAATGGCATCCTACAAAAAAACATCCCTCAGATCCTGCAAGAAAAGAACATCCGACCTTCAGGTCTAAGCAGTATAGAAAAAAGACTGAATCTGATGAAAGAGGTGCTTGGCTTTACAAAAAATGAACAGTTAGTTTTGTATTGTAAAGAGAAGGGGTTGATTTAAAATAAAATCCATATAAAAGGGAAACCGTAAAAACTTGTATGAACATTAATTTATTTTTGTTCATTATTAAGTGATGCCAAATCAGATTAACCAATAATAAAGAGAGAGCCGTTCCAAAATCTAATTTTGTTACGGCTTCTTAATTTCCATTAAATTGAAAAATATATTCCTTATTCTATGCAATTGAAAGAACTCTTGTTAAAAAATGTTAATCTAGATAAGGTTAAATACGTTCGGCACCAGCTTTGCGTTTATAAGAGTACAAACAGAGTAAAAGAGTAATGAGTAAATAATTTCATAATTTAGGTTAATAATTGGTTAGTTAGAAAAACCTGAGCTTCCCCAGCTCAGGTTTTTTATTTTATGTCAATTCAAAATTGATTGCAAACTTTAATAATTCAGCGAAAGACTTACAGGCGATTTTTTTACTGATGTTTTTTCGATGGGTAGCAACAGTATGACTCGAAATATATAGTTGATCAGATATCTCCATAGTTGATAATCCATGGGTGAGCATTTTTATAATCTCTTTTTCTCGATTAGTCAACAGTGCATATTTTTTGTAATTATCTTTTAGGTACTCATTAACATGAAGGGTTTTATTAACTCTTTGCATTAAAAAATCCATGCCATCTACTGGCGTTGACAAAACAATTAACTTATTATCATTTGAGAATTCCAATAATTTGCAAGTAGTTAAACACCACACAAAAGTTTGGGTGGAATAATTGTGAACACGTTGGAAAAAACTGTAGGTTTTATCGTAGTCTCCAGCAACAATAAAATGGATTAAGCCATTGGTAAAGTTGTCTATTTCCTCCTTAATGAAGAATTTATCATAATAAGTAGTTCCCATTTCAACAATCTCTTCAGGACAGGTGCCTAAATAATTGGTTCCCCAATTATTCATATAACTACATGCAACAGGTTTCAAATCCACGAGATCATGCATCATCAAACTTGCAGGTAGGATATGCCCTAAATCAGGAACAGTATACTCACCATGTTGAATACTCTTGGAAATTTCAAATAAATGCGAGACTAAAGCATTCATCCCATCAAGAATTAGTTTGGTTCTTTAAATTTTTAAACTACGATACAATTTACTTAAATATATGAAATAATAAAATTATTTAATGTAATATTTTAATTAAATATTAAATCATTTATGTTTTATATTAATATTTGATTTGATAGTGAATTCCCCAAAATGGAGGTTGAAAATCTATATTTGGAAGACCTACAATTTTTTGAACTATTGAAATTTTTATAGGTCTTAATTGCCTATCATAATTATTATCATAATGATAACCCTGACTCCAATCTTCTTGTATTTCTGAGATTTTATTGGATGAAGCGATTGCCAAACTTTGGGTTGGTTGTTTTGAAGTAATTACCTCTGTAAAATTTATAGGATTGAATCCCATTTGATCATAAATATTTTTCAAAAAATGTGATTTTTCTTCGTATTTATAAAATAAATGGAACACATAATCTTCTGAGTTTTCGCCGAAAATATTATATGGATGAGAATCGATTGGACCATTAAAAATTACTTTTGATAATTGATCTTCATCATAGAAATATTGAATTGTATCTTCCTTTGATAGGGAAGGTGTTAAGATGCTATTTTTATTATTTAACAGGATTTTTCTCCAAATAATTCTGGATGGATTCCTTTCAGAATTCTGATACTCGAATTTTGCAATAATAGGTTTCCCTTGGGCTATATCTACGTTTGAAGAATTATCTTGAGGTTTATAATAGTTTAATACTATCTTTTTCAATCTACCTAAATCATCCCACACATAGGCATATTCATAAATTAATTTGTTTTCATGATTAGTTAAAAATCTTTTTTCAACTTGTCCTTCTTTGTTATAGGAAAATACATCATCAGCTAACTTGATTAATCTGTTTTGACTGTCATACACTAATTCGAAAGTTGTACCTGTAGTGCCATTTACCATTTGTCTTGCAATAAACAAACTCTTGATTAGGTCATTTTTTTTATTGGGTTCAGCGTTATCTTTCTTACAGGATTGACTAATCATCAAGAAAAGAGTAAAAAATAAAACAGGAAAAGATTTAGTAGAAATTTTCATAAAACTGGTTTGATGATTTTTGGTAAATATAAATATAAAAGCCTTTTATTTTTCAGCTAGGCATAATTAGCTTTAAAAAATTATCGAAAATAATTTGTCTAAGTAGAAATAATTTACATAGTTTTGTGACGATAAAAATTTTTTACCCTTAAAAAAACGAAGATATGTTTGTGAAATATGCATCAAAACTAGCTTTAACAGCAAATGGATTTGCTGAGGCTTCTCTTCGTGCTTTATCTTTGCAATAATATTTTCTAAAATATATGATAAAAGCCCGAAGAAATTCGGGCTTTTTTATTTTCGCAAAATTGGGAAATCCTCGCGAATTCTATCCTCAATTTCATGACGTAATCTTGCCCGAATTGTCAAAAACTAATGCTGCAAATCATGCAGATTTTTTTAAACAAAATTGATAATAATGGGAAGTAAACTTTCTGGGAAAGACCTTATTAAATTGGGATTTCCAAAAACAAATGCAATTAATATTGCTCTTGGACAAATAACACGCTATAGAAAACGTGAGAAAAAAGAACATATTTTAATAGAAGCTAAAGAGGTGTTATTAGATCCTCAAAAATTCATAGGTCATGGTACATGGGGAAAAGTCGCAGAGGGGTTGGTAAAACCTGTCGAAGTTAGAATGCAACAATTGAAAATTCATAGGGCTCCATTTACGATTTTTGGAGAAAATGAAATTGATGAATTGGCAAAACGACAACTTTATGATGCTTTAAAATTGCCTATTTCCTATCAAGGTGCACTTATGCCGGATGCTCATGCAGGATATGGTTTACCTATTGGAGGAGTCTTGGCCACTGAAAATGCTGTAATTCCATATGCTGTAGGTGTTGATATAGGCTGCAGAATGAGCCTGTCTATTTTTGACTTGCCAGCAAGTTATATTGTGGGACGTAGTTTTCAACTGAAAAATATCCTTAAGGAAAATACAGCATTTGGATTGAACGAAATACAAAAATCCAGAGTAGACCATGATGTATTTTCAAGATCTGAATTTCAAGATATTCCTATTTTGAAATCTCTAAAGGATAAAGCCTATAAACAATTGGGTTCATCTGGAGGAGGCAATCATTTTGTCGAATTTGGAATTGTTGAATTGTCTGAATCTAGAGAGGACTGGGGATTAGGTAAAGGATCTTATTTGGCAATCCTTTCACATTCTGGATCAAGAGGATTCGGTGCTAATATTGCCAAGCATTATAGTTATTTAGCAACAAAGCAGTGTCCATTACCTAAACAAGTACAGCATCTAGCTTGGCTGGATTTGGATACTCATGATGGACAAGAATATTGGTTGGCCATGAATTTAGCTGGTGATTATGCCAAAGCATGTCATGACAATATTCATCAGAGACTGGCGAAAGCTTTAGGGAAGCGGCCAAAGATTACTATTGAAAATCATCATAATTTCGCATGGAAGGAAAGAGTGAATGATAGGGAGTGTATTGTTCACCGCAAAGGTGCAACTCCTGCTTCAGAGGGTACTTTAGGTATTATCCCAGGATCGATGACCGCTAGGGGTTATATTGTTGAAGGAAAAGGAAATGCAGAGAGTCTGAATTCAGCATCTCATGGTGCCGGTAGAATCATGTCAAGAGGGGCTTGCAAAAATAATATCAGTAGAAGTGAGATGACTCAGATTTTAGAGAACAGTCAAGTTGAATTAATTGGAGGTTCTGTTGATGAGGCACCAATGGCATACAAAAACATTGAGAAAATAATCGGATTACAGACTGAATTAGTCCGTGTTTTGGGAACCTTTACACCAAAAATTGTAAGGATGGATAAATAATTAATATGGAACAGAATTTACAATTAAGTACAGGGAGAGGACCAAAAGAATGTTGTTTAGCCCTACAGCATGTATTCAATACATTGAAATCCGAATGTATGGATAAAGGAATAAGAGTTTTGGTTTTAGAACAGGAAATGACAGGTGAATTACCAACTTCAATACTTTTAAAATTAGAAGGAGATAATTTAAGTTCAATCCGAAATAGATGGTATGGAACAATTCAATGGGTATGTTCCAGCCCTTTTAGACCGAAACATCCGAGGAAAAATTGGTTTGTCGCTGTGCAATATTTGGATGATTCTCCTCATCAAGTGGAATTATCAGAATTAGATGTGGAGTTTCAAACGATGAGGAGTAGTGGTGCCGGAGGGCAACATGTTAACAAAGTCAGTTCAGCAGTGAGAGCAATCCATAAACCAACAGGGTTAACTGTACAAGTGATGGATAGCAGATCTCAACTCCAAAATAAACAAATTGCACTACAAAGGTTAAAGGATCAATTATTGGGAGAATTTGAAAAAGAAAAATCAAAATATCGAAAAAATAATTGGACAGAATTAGTTCATATTGATCGAGGCAACCCAACGTTGATTTTTGTAGGTGAAAAGTTTAAGGAGAAAATCTAACTTGAAAGGAGTGCTCGGAGGAGCACTCCTTATTTATGTAATTTAATCCATCATTAAAATATTTAAAATTAAAATTTCTGGAGGAGAATCTGTTCTTTTAGAGGTAAAATAGAAAAGAGGAAATTAATGTTTTCCTCTTTTCTAAATATATTAATATCCCGGGTTCTGGTCGCTTTCGTTGATAGCGTCATTTTGTTTTATTTCAGATTCTGGGATTGGGTAACGATTATGAAACTCTTTTAAATTTCCAGAGGCTTTTGCCCAAGGATTTCTTTGAGAGACATACTTCAGCAAATTTCCAGTTCGTATTAAATCCATTCTTCTCCAGCCTTCGAATCCTAATTCTCGAATTCTTTCATCCATTATTCGTTCTCTTAATTGGGATTGTGATGATCCTACCCATGTATATCCTGTTGGTATTTGGTTATTGAAAGCTCTTTTTCTTACGGTTGTATTTAAAAGGGTTATTGCTTCTGCGGTTCTATTCAATTCATTCAAACATTCAGCTTTAGATAAAATGATGTCGGATAATCTTAAATAATAGATTAGACCTCCAGAATACCAGAAATTTTGTTTTCCTTGAGTTCTAATATCTTCAAATTTTTTGGTATGAGGACCTAGTTCATCCTGTTGTCCTGTCCAAGTTACTTTAGGCTTTCTTCCATCTGGCAATGTGAAATCATAGCGAATACTAGCTAACTTGCGACTATCTCCGGGTTCCCAAACACCACCTTTATCAATATCATTTGCATAATAATCTGTAGGCATTATAAGGTCATACCCACCAAAATATGTGTTTCCATCTAAATCCGCTACTGCACGAGATCCAGCATGGTGTTGCGCCATATTATTATCAGGGCTTAAGTTAATAAATTGAAATGCATATATGGATTCTGTACTATTCTGATTTAATGTTGTATTAAATAAATCCCCATAATTGTCTATTAATTTGTATTTCGGAATTACCTGATCAAAATAGGTTATGGCTTTTTCATAATTTCTAAATCCGGTTGCAGCTGGGGCATATAGGTAGACTTTTCCCAACAATGCTAATGCTGCTCCACGTGAAGGTACTTTTTTATCTGTTGGTGAATCTTCAAGATGTTCAGCTGCATATTCCAAATCTTGTATAACTAATTCAAAAACATCCTTTTCGGGCTGTCTTGCCTCACGCATATTTGATTGATCAATTATTGGAATTGGCCCCCATAACATAACAAGCTCAAAATTGAGTGTTGCACGGATAAATCTAGCTTGAGCTTGCAAACCTGGAGTTTTCGCATAATATGCAGCTTTCGCCGCAGCAGTGATAACTGGCCAGCGCTTGCTCCATTGTTCTGCTAACGATGTATTACTTGCATTTAATGCGTTACTATAAGTGTCTAATGATCCTTGGACATTGTTCTCCACAATTTGTTGTCCACCTTGTTTTGCTTCATCGGTTCCTAAAGTAAACATAAAACCGCCACGATCTTGTTTGGTATTTCTCCATTGAGTATACAAACCTGAAATCAATAACTTAATGTTTTCTTCGTCATCATACACTTGTTCTTCTGTTAACATGGTCTTTGGCAACTCATCTAATGAACAAGCATTTAATGATAGTAATAATGCTAAGCAAATTGCTGATTTATATAATGGTTTTTTCATGATTGTATCTTTTTTTAATGGTTTATAGGCCTATGTTTAATCCAAAGACAAATGTCCTAGCTGTAGGATACCAATCCCCATTCTCAGGATCATAGCCCTTATATTTTGTAATGTTAAAAAGGTTATTTCCTGAAATGTTAAATCTTAAGCTTTTCAATCCTAAAGATTCAATTGTTTTTTGAGGTAATTGATAACCTAAAGACAAAGTAGCCAACCTTAGGAATGATGAGTTTTGTACTCCCCAAGAAGTTTCTCCTGAAGAGAATCGCTGAGCGTTATCATAAGTTGCTCTTGGAAAATCTGTACTTGGGTTTTCTATAGTCCAACGGTTTAACATATCCTTATGTGCAGGGCCATAACCGGTACCCGACATTAGTCCTTCATAAAACCCGCTTAATGCTTTTCCCCCATAACTATATATGAATACGGCACTTAATGACACATTTTTATAATTTAGGTTCGTATTAAATCCTCCGTAGAATTTGGGATCTTTTTTACCTATTATGATACGGTCATTCTCATCAATGATTCCAAAACCTTCTTCACCTTCTTTTTGTTGGTCTTTTGGTAGGATATCGCCCGGTTGAAGTTTCTTACCTGGCAAAACTAAATTATTCACATAATCCATATCAGATTGTTGAATAATCCGGTCATATTCCCACATGTAAATTGTGTTTAAGGATTCTCCAATAAAATAGTTGCCTTCTCTTTGAATATCAGTTCCCGTAAATCCTCCAAAATTATAAACGGCATCAACATCCCCGAATAGTTTTGTGATCTTATTTTTGTCCATCGAAAAGGTTGCGCCTAAATTCCAATTGAAATCATTGTTTTCTATTAGTTTTGCATTGACAGTTAATTCAACTCCTCGATTAGACATTTCTCCAATATTTACAATCGCATTTCTATAACCTGTTAATGTTGAAAGAGTTCGACGCATCAATAAATTCGAGTTAACAATATCGAAATATTCAGCAGTAATACTTAACCTATTGTTGAATGCAGCAAAGTCTACCCCAATATTTAACTGTTTTTGTTTTTCCCAAGTTAGGTCTGGAGTTCCTCTTGTGCCAGTAGAATTGAAAACTACATTTCCCGAAGTATAAGCTGGTGAATACAAACTATAAAAGGCATAATTAGGAATTCTCTGATTACCCACTTGTCCATATCCTACCCTAAATTTCAAGAGATCAATATTTTGCACATCTTTTAGAAAATCTTCTTTTGAGGCATCCCAAGCTAAGGCGATGGAAGGAAAAATCCCCCATCTATTTCCATCTGCAAACTTTGACGAACCATCTGCCCTTGCTGTAATAGTAGCAAAATATTTACTGTTATAATTGTAGTTTGCCCTAGCTAAATAGGAAAGGATTTGAGAATTTGCAAAGTCTGAACCCAATGCAAAATTTAACTTATCGTAGGCTGCGCCCAAATTATAATACCCAAAATCATCTATAGGAAAATCCCTGGCGGTAACATTCGTGTAATTATTGGAGTATCTTGTATAATTAATCGCTGCCAATCCGTCGAAATTATGCAATCCTATTGATTTATTATACGTCAAGGAATTGTCCCATTGAATATTATTATAAGTGTCAAAATTATGACTTGCTTTGCCTTTATATGAATCACGTTTTGCTTGCTGAATGTCACTAGGGATATATTCGTAATATTTACCTTGAACTAAATCTACCGAAAATGTTGATCTGAAATTTAATCCTTCAATAGGATTGATATTGATATAATTAGCTGTAAGGAGTTTATTTCTAAACCTATCCTTATTAATACGCATACTATTCAATGGGTTTTCAAGATTCACATCCCAATTATTGCCCCAAGCTAAATACAAAGAATCTGCACTAATTGGTAATAATGGATTTGCACCTTGTGCTACTGAAAAGACTTTTCCATCAACATAATCGTCCTTTGTAGATGTATATGATGAATTAGTCCCAACTTTTAACCAGGATTTTACCTGTCTTTCAGCATTTATTCTTCCTGAATAACGTTTATAATTGGAGGTTTTAATCAAACCTTGTTTGTCATTAATGGCAAAGCTCAAATAATAATTTGTTTTCTCATCTCCACCTGAAAATGATAATGAGTGGTTGTGCTCCAGAGCCTTTCTAGTAACTGCATCTAGCCAATTAAAACTGTTTCCATTTTTATAAGTTTCATTTTCATACGGAGCAAACCATAATTTCCCAGGGCCAAAAAGTTCTTGATTAATAAAATCCTCTCGTGAAGCCCCAGGATTAGCATCGAAATACTTTTTTCCTACTGTTTCAGAGTTTTCCAAGGCATCGATCCTTAATTCATACATATCTTTAGCCCCAAGGGTTAGGTCTGTATTTGCAAATTGCTGAAAACCAACCCAGCCGTCATAATTGATTTGGCCTTCGCCATTCTGACCTTTCTTAGTTGTAATTACGACAACACCTTGTGCACCTCTAGAACCGTAAAGAGCAGTTGAAGAAGCATCTTTTAAAACGGTAATAGAGGTAATATCATTAAGATTAACCATATTGAAATCAGACTCCATAACTACTCCGTCAACGACATAAATTGGAGAACCTCCAAATTGCATTGAGTTATTACCTCGGATTTTAATTGAGGCATCACCGCCTGGTTGAGGATTCGTCTGGATAAACACACCAGCAGCTTTACCTTGAAGTGCATCATTGATATTTGTTACTGGTCTATCCTTTAACTTGGATTCATCCAAGGAAACTACGGCACCTGTCAAATCTCCTTTTTTCAATGCAGCTCCTACCACGACAATTTCTTCAATCTCCGAATCGTCGACTTTTATTGTTATATCTACATTACTGTTACCGTTCAAGGGGCGGCGAACTGTTGTAAATCCTAATTTGCTAAAAATTAAGGTTTCATGAGTACCAGCCTGTAAATTGAATTTCCCCTCTGAATCTGTTTGGGTTGCTTGATTTCCATTAAGCACTTTAACAGTTACATTTTCTACAGGGATCCTGTCCTCATCATAGACAATCCCTGTGATTGTAGCATTGTTGTTCTGTTGAGCCTGTGTTTTCAAGTAAAATCCCAATAAAAAAATATGGGAGACTAAAACATAAAATGCTACTCTAAAATTAAATAGATTCTGCTTTTTCATTCCGTGAATGGTTTACTATTGGTTATAAAAAAAACTGTAAGCAATCTACTATGCTTACAGTTTTTATAAATAGAGGATATTGGGTTATAGATGGATTATTTAATTTTTACTTGTTCTAGGGATCCATTTACCATCACCTTCATAAACTTTTTTGAAGGACCGTATAATTTGTAGCTTATTATTTTCCCATTTTTCCATTCCATATCAATTGAGATATTTCCTTTTGCT
>JBEBTR010000080.1:0-15062 GCA_040393725.1 Sphingobacterium endophyticum
ATTGAGCATTTTCATTATAGTAAGCGTGAGTTTAATAATTTGGAATCTTATCAATATGCAAAGGAGGAAAAGTCATGGACAATAACAGATTTCTCCGGGTTTTAAACTGGGTTGAAGAAAAAACAGGTCGATCATTAACAATCGATCAAAAGAAACTCGAGGAACGATATAATCATGATCGCAATCAACAATCGATGACCATTAAAGTATTATCCATCCTTGGGGGGGTTCTTGCTACATTAGCATTTGTTGTGTTTTTATATTTAGCGAGATTGGATCGGTCTGAGGTCGCTATGTACATTCTATCCCTGATATTCTTTTTCACATCCATTTGGATCAATAAAAAATTTGACAAGGTCATTTTAGACAGTATCTCCGTTTGTTTATATTTATTGGGTTATGGACTGTTTTCTATGGGATTTTATGCTTCTGGAGGTAGTGCATTTCAAACACATTCCATTTTTATTTTATTTGGAATAATAACTTTGTTTCTCAGTAAAAGTTACATCCTTTCCTTTTTATCGGTATTAATCATTTTTGGATCATCTATAGCAGTTCTATTTGATTTAGAAATATTCGATTTCATTCATGCCATTTATATCTGTATAGTTTTATTATTCATTTATTACACCTTTAAAGAGGGACGTTTAATGAAATCATCTTTGTTATCTGGCAAGCAATATATGTCAATAAGGACTGGTTTGGTATTTTCCTATATGATTTGTTTATATTTTATAAGTAGCCCAAGAATATCGGAGGGAAATTGGCATTTCAACTGGATCAGTTCGGGATTTAATATCATAATCGTCAATTGGCTTATCCATTGTTTATTAAAAAGGTTTCAATGTGATGAATTAGGCAAGCGGATTTTTATTTTTCTAATCGTAACAGTCTGTTTAGGTTTTACTGCTATGAGTCCAGCAATTTCAGGTTCATTATTATTACTATTATTAAGTTTTAAAGTAAACTATAAAACTGGCTTTGCTTTAGGAATACTTGGATTTATATATTTCTTGGGTCAATATTATTACGATCTAGATTTGAGTTTGCTGCATAAATCTATTTCGATGATGGCATCAGGGTTATTCTTTTTGATACTTTATCTCATGATTTTTAAAAAATCGACACAACATGAAAAAGCTTAGTCTAATAATTATAGCGGTCAATTTAATTGGTTTATTGATTTATTATAATTACAGTATTGGCCAGAAAGAGCAAATATTAAAAGATGGCGAGTTGGTACTATTAAAGCTTGCGCCAGTTGACCCAAGGTCTTTAATGCAGGGCGATTATATGCAACTTTCCTATGAAATTAGTCAAAATCTTACCTTAGATAGTATTCCAAAGCGGGGTTATGTGGTCTTGCGAATGGATAAAAATGCAGTAGGGCATCGAATAAGATACCAGGCTACCAAATTGCCTTTGAATTCAGGAGAAATATTGATTGAATATACTAACCCAAATAATTGGAATTTGAATATAGGCTCAGAGTCTTATTTTTTTGAGGAGGGCACTGGAGATCGATATGAAAAAGCAGTATTTGGTGGTCTTAAAATCGATGGGAAGGGGAACAGTCTATTAGTAGGATTATATGATAAAGATCGAAAACTGATAAAATAGGCAATAAAAAGGGCTCATTGATGTGAGCCCTTTTTTATAATTTTTAATTAGAACGGCAAATCATCATCATCTGATGAATTGGCTGAAATATCTACTGGAGGCATATCTGCATATCCAGGAGTAGAAGCAGCTTGTGCCGTATTAGCCAGTTTAGTAACTCTCCAAGCCACTAAGGAGTTAAAGTAAGTTGTAACTCCATCTTTATTAGTCCATGGTCTGCCACGTAGGTTGAAAGAAACTTCTACTTCATCACCTACTGCCAAATTATCAAATATGTTGACGCGGTCTTGTGTTGACTCGAAACGAATGTACTCTACAAATTGTGGGTTTTCAGCATAGGCAACGATTAAATCTCTCTTTTTGAAAGATTCGGTTACTTGTTGCGTCGCCCCTATCTCATGTACTTTTCCTCTTATTTCCATAACTTATCTATTAAACCGTAAAATTAAACATTTTTTGCTAAGAGAATAAGTAACTTTGCACAAATATGGCAGAAGTTTTCAACAAAAAGAATAAGGTTATCGTAACATGCAACCGAAGGTTGTCCCCTTATTTGGAGCAGGAAATCCGTGAATTGGGATTTGATATCAAACGGGCATTCAATACAGGAGTAGAGTTACAAGCATCTGTGAATGAGTGCATAAAATTAAATTTAAACCTCAGGATTGCGAGTCAGGTGTTATATGAATTAAAATCATTCAGGGCGAATAATGCAGATGAATTATACAAACATTTGCTAAGTATCGCATGGGAGGATTTAATTCCAATCGATGGATATTTTACGGTAACATCAAATGTTCACAACGAAACGATTACTACGCCATTATTTGCGAATGTTAAGGTAAAAGACGCCATTGTAGATCGTATTAAAGACAAAAAAGGGATGCGTCCGAATTCTGGACCTGATTTAAACAGGGCAGTTATCCACTTACACTGGATGGAAGATCGTGCAGAAATCTTTTTAGATACTTCAGGCGAGACCTTGGCAAAACATGGCTATAGAAAACATCCTGGGAAGGCTCCTATGTTAGAGGCATTAGCTACAGCAACGATTATGGCAACCCAATGGGATGGTAAAAGTCCATTTGTCAATCCGATGTGCGGTTCTGGAACATTAGCCATTGAAGCTGCTTTGATGGCACAAAATCGTAAACCAGGATTGCAAAGGATGAACTATTCGTTCATGCATTTTATAGGATATAACGAGGAAGTATTTTTTGAAGAAAGAAGAATACTTAAAGATATCACTGATAAGACAAACTTGCCTTCTATAATTGCCTCGGATATATCCTCAGAAGCGATTGAGATTTCGAGGTTAAACGCTCGAACAGCAGGTGTTGAACATTTAATTGAATTTGAAACCTGTGATTTTGCAGACACAACGATACCAAATGAAGACGGGGTTATTATGTTCAACCCAGAGTACGGAGAGAGATTAGGTGTACATAGTAAATTAGAGGCAACGTATGCAAGAATCGGTGATTTCATGAAGAAAAACTGTAAGGGATACCGTGGTTATATTTTCACGGGGAACCCTGACCTAGCTAAGAAAATAGGTCTAAAAGCCTCCAGAAGGTTTGAATTTTTCAATGGGAAACTTGACTGTAGATTATTGCAATATGAACTATATGATGGGTCAAAAGAAAAATAATGAGGAGGATTTCATTAGAAAGACTGCTGAATTTGTTGAAGAGAAGTTAAAAGGTGCGGAATCGGGTCATGATTGGTGGCATATTTTAAGGGTCTGGAATAACACGAAATTGATTCTTCAAGAGGAGAATGCAGACAGATTAGTTTGTGAACTTACGGCATTATTGCACGATATCGCAGACAGCAAATTTCATGACGGAGATGAAACGATTGGCCCTCGAGTGGCGGGGGAATTCCTGAACGGAATCGGAGTAGAACCAGCTGTCGTAGAACATGTTCAAAATATAATATTGAATATGTCCTATAAAGCATCATTAGGAACTGTTAATTTTCATTCTAAAGAATTAGAAGTCGTTCAAGATGCAGATAGATTAGATGCTATTGGTGCAATCGGTATTGCCAGGGCTTTTAACTATGGTGGATTTAAAAACAGAGAAATATATAATCCTGAACAACCAGTACTGGAGAACCAAAGTAAGGAAGCTTACAAAAACACTACTGCTCCAACGATTAATCATTTTTATGAAAAACTATTGTTATTAAAGGATAAAATGAACACCAGAACCGCTAAAAAAATTGCTGAAGGAAGGCATGATTTCATGGACAGCTTTCTGCAACAATTTTATAGCGAATGGAACGGAGCTTTATAACTTTAATAATTTCTTAATATTAAATGGGTAAATTCGAGACATGTTATCAAAAGATATGTCTCGATTAACCTTCAAAAGACTAATTCAATTTAGCGCCTATTTACTTTTGTTCCTTCCATATATGGTCTATTCTCAAGACCAAGATTCTCTTCAAGTAGTAAAAGCGAAATGGACAAAACAAGAGATCCGGAAGGGTGTTGTTTGGAATCAAGGCCATTTTAACAACTTATTCAATTCTATTCAAGAAATCAATTGGGTTGAAATAGACCTAAAAAAGAACAATAAAAACATTCATATTGCTGCTGAACCATCGGTTTTAAAGAGCACCTCAGAATTTGCTAAGGAAGAAGATGCATTAGTTGCTATAAATGCCTCTTTTTTTGACATGAAAAATGGAGGTTCAGTTGATTATCTTAAGGTTAATGGTAATATTATCAATAAACCGAAAGATGTAAAGCCGAATGAGCGTGCCAACGCGGTTTTCAGTATTCATAAAGATCAGATTACAATAGAACAGACAAACAAAATAACGGTTGAGGAATCCGCTGCGGAATCCGTTATGGTTGCGGGTCCATTATTAATAGAGGCTGGCAACTACGTCCATTTAAAAACAAACCCTTTTAATGACAATCGCCACCCTAGGACTGCAGTTGCCATTACCCATAAGAAAAAATTAATATTTATTCTTGTCGATGGCAGAAGTAATCAAGCCAATGGAATGAACCTGACTGAGTTAAGTAAAATTTTGAAATGGTTGGGGGCAAAAGATGCGATGAACTTAGATGGAGGCGGAAGCAGTACACTTTATATACGAAATACTACTGAAAACGGGGTCGTTAATTATCCATCTGATAACAAGAAATTTGACCACGAAGGACAACGTTCTGTGGCAAATATTATATATTTAAAATGATAAGTAATTAAAACAATGAAAAAACAGATCTTATTACTAGCTATGACAATCTTATTTCAAGCTGGATTATTTGCTCAAACTTCCATAATAGCCCATCGTGGAGCTTGGAAAAACACGAAAGTACCCCAGAACTCAATTGCCTCTTTAGATCATGCAATCAAAGAAGGATGTTGGGGAAGTGAATTTGATGTTTATTTGACCAAGGATGATATATTAGTGGTTAATCACGATCGTGATTTTGAAGGATTGGAGATTGAGGACCTAACCTATCAGGAATTATTGGCTAAGAAACATGAAAATGGGGAATCCATTCCAACGGTTGAAGAATATTTAAAGAGAGGATTGCAACAAAAAGGCACTAAACTAATCTTCGAACTTAAATCGAGCAAGTTGGGTAAAGAAAGAACTATGCAAAGTGTTAAGCATTCGATTGACATCGTTAAAAAGTTTAAAGCTGAATCCATGGTTGAATTCATAGCTTTCGATTGGGATGCCTGCTTAAAATTTAGGGAATTAGATAAGAAGGCGAAGGTTCACTATCTAAATGGAGATAAATCACCGGCAGAGGTTAAAGCGGCAAAATTAACTGGTGTAGATTATCATTATACTATTTTTCAGAAAAACCCAAACCTGATCAAGGAGTTTAAAGCATTGAAGTTAAAAACAAATGCCTGGACTGTGAATAAAGAAGAGGATATGAAGTTTTTAATCGACCAAAAAATCGACTATATTACAACTGACGAACCTGAACTTTTAAAAACTATATTGAACAAATAAAATGAAGAAATTCTTAATCAGCTTAAGCCTATTATTAAGCATGGGATTTACCTATGCCCAACAGATGAATGTTGCAACCTTTAACATTCGTCAGAAAAACAATGTGGATACCGGAAATATGTGGGATGACCGTAAAAGCTACTTAACGGAATTAATTAAATTTCATGAATTTGAAATTTTTGGTGTTCAAGAGGCCTTTAAAGACCAGTTAAATGACATGTCTGCCAATTTACCCAACTTTAAGTATATAGGTGTAGGTAGAGATGACGGTGCAGATAAAGGCGAGCATTCAGCAATTTTCTATAATACGGATCGTTTTGAGGTTGGCAAAAGTGGAACCTTTTGGTTATCTGCAACCGATACGGAAAAACCTAATAAAGGTTGGGATGCAGCATTGCCAAGAATCTGCACATGGGGAATCTTTAAAGATAAATCCAACGGGAAAAAGTTCATTTTTATGAATACGCATTTTGATCATGTTGGAATTGAAGCAAGAAGAGAGAGTGCAAAATTAATTTTAGCCAAAGCAAAAGAATTCGCAAAAGATCTTCCATTGATTCTGACAGGAGATTTTAATATAGATGAGAAAAATGAAGCCTATTTTACCTTGGCAAAAAGTGGCGTAGTCCAAGATGTATATGATTTAGCGAAAATTGTATATGAACCTAACTCAAGTTTTAATAGTTGGGGAAAATCAATTCGTGATAAAGGACGAATAGATCATATTTTTATTACAAAACCCTTTAAGGTTCATAAATATGGAATCTTGACCGACACTTATAAAGGAAAGTTTCCATCTGATCATTTTCCAGTATATACAGAGTTAAACTGGAAATAACTCACTCTTAAAAAATATGATGCCTCAAAAAAACAATTTTGAGGCATTATTATTTATAGGCTATGCGATGTTCAAACATTTAATTTTATATCTATTAAAAACCTTAATTTTGAGCAATGAAACAACTGAAAAACATTCAAATATTTGGGCTAATTAGCGCAGCATTATTATTAACAAGTTGCGATGCTTTAAATCAAGGAGGCATAACTTTACCTCCACAGGGATCTGGATCTACAAGCAGTACTCAGAGTAATTCCAATCCTGGCACAATCACACAAACTGAGGCAACAACAGGAATAAAACAAGCTCTCAACAATGGGCTTCAGGAAAGTATCAAGACCTTATCGATTAAGAATGGGTTTTTAGGCGATGCAGCTGTTAAAATCTTAATGCCTGAAGAGGCCAGAAAAGTTGAGTCGGCATTACGTGCAGTTGGAATGAATAAATTATGTGATCAATTTATTGCGAGCATGAATCATGCGGCCGAATCGGCGGTTAAGGAGGCCTCCGGAGTGTTTGTTAATTCCTTATCAAAAATGA
This sequence comes from Sphingobacterium endophyticum, assembly GCA_040393725.1. Classification (GTDB taxonomy): domain Bacteria; phylum Bacteroidota; class Bacteroidia; order Sphingobacteriales; family Sphingobacteriaceae; genus Sphingobacterium; species Sphingobacterium endophyticum_A. The sequence continues at coordinate 6,989 of JBEBTR010000080.1, forward strand.
CCGTAAACGATGCTTTTAGCATTTTATTAAGTGGGCAACAGGATGCAGCAACTAACTATTTTAAGAAAACCACATCCTCGGAGTTGACCAGCAAATTCAGTCCAATCATTCAGACTGCCATGGGACAGAATAATGTATCTACCTATTGGAACCAACTGACTTCAGCCTATAATAAACTACCACTAAGCAACAAGATTGAAACAAATCTAACGGCTTATGTAACACAGAAAGCGATAGATGGTTTATTTGTAAAAGTTGCCGATCAAGAACTTAAGATCCGAAAGAATATTGGCGGTGCGAGGAGCTCAGGTATTCTTGAAAAGGTCTTTGGTTGGGCAGATAAACAGTAAGGAAGATGAATAAAAGGCATTCAATCTATGTATTGAGGTTAATTAATTTGTAGTTTTGTTTCTATGGAGATTAATAATATTCAAAATTTTCAGGTAGCTGAGAATTTTATAAAATATGTTCAGATTGACACACAATCTGATGTAGAGTCAAGTACGGTCCCATCGACTGAAAAGCAGAAAGATTTAAGCAAGATTTTAGTAGCGGAATTACAGGCAATTGGAATACAAGATGCGCATTTAGATGATTTAGGGTATGTCTATGCCACAATTCCATCCAATACAGAGAAGGATGTTCCTGTCATTTGTTTTTGTTCACATGTTGATACCTCACCGGATTCTTCAGGAACAGATGTAAAGCCTTTAGTTCATCAAAATTATCAAGGCCAGGACCTTGTTTTGCCTGATGATGAAAAAATTGTTATTCGTCTATCGGATCATCCAGATTTAAAGGAGCAATTTGGTAATGATATTATCACAGCAAGTGGGAAGACCTTGTTGGGAGCAGATGATAAAGCAGGAGTTGCAGAGATTATGGATGCAGCTCGGATTCTGATGATGAATCCAGAAATAAAACATGGTGATATAAAAATTTTATTCACTCCTGACGAAGAAATTGGCCGTGGCGTTGATCATGTTGACCTGAAGAAATTAGGTGCGGAATATGCATATACGATGGATGGAGAGAGAGCAGGAACCATTGAAGATGAAACATTTTCTGCGGATGGTGTAAAGGTTAAAATAGATGGTATTTCTATTCATCCGGGTTATGCCAAGGGGAAAATGGTCAATGCTATTAAAGTAGCATCAGCAATTATCGATCATTTGCCTAAGGAAAGATTATCACCCGAGACAACGTATGCAAAGGAAGGTTTTGTTCACCCTACAAATATTGAAGGTACGGTTGAAGAAGCGAGTATAAATTTCATCATCAGAGATCATGATACGAAAAAACTGGCAGAACATGAGGCGGAACTAGAAAATATTGTCAAAACAGTCCTTTCGAAATACCCTGGTGCATCTTATACATTTGAGGTTACGGAGCAATATCGCAATATGAAAGAGATATTGGATCAACATTCTAAGGTAGTAGAAATAGCTATGATGGGCATTGAGCGCGCGGGGATGAAAGTAGAAAAAAGAAGTATTCGAGGGGGAACAGATGGTTCCAGATTATCGTTTATGGGATTGCCATGTCCAAATATTTTCGCTGGGGGTCATGCATTCCATGGTAAGCAAGAATGGGTTTCCATTCAAGATATGCAAAAGGCAGTTTTAACAATTTTGCATATATCTGCATTATGGGAAGAACTTTCTTAATTACCTTAACTCACAATCAATCAAAAAATATAAAATATGAATCAGAACGAAGTATTAAAAAATATACAATTTAGAAGAGCAGTTTTTCAAGCAAACTATACAGATCAAGAGGTTAGCAGAGATGAAATTCTAACTATTTTAGAAGCGGCAAATGCAGCACCTACCCACAAAAGGACCCAGCCTTGGAGATTTGTAGTTTTCCGTAATGAAGGATTAGTGAGATTAGGCGATGAACTAGCTAGAATATATAAGTCAGTAACTCCTGCTGAAAAGTATACGGAGGCGACTGAACAAAATATGGCAAAGAAAGCTACACAATCAAAAGCTGCGGTAGCAATTATTGTCAATTACAGTGGAGAACTTCCAGAATGGGAAGAGCTAGCTGCTACAGCTTGTGCTGTTGAAAACATGTGGTTAGCTGCGGCTTCCATTGGAATCGGTGGTTATTGGGCGACTCCAGGATTAATCAATCATATTGGACAGTTTTTAAACTTGGAAGAGAACCAGCGCTGCATTGGATTCTTTTACATGGGCCATCATGAGTCAGAACCAAGAGAACCTGTAAGAAATCCAGTTGAAGAAAAGATTCGTTGGGAAGAATAAAATAAAAGCGGTCAGGAAAATTCCTGACCGCTTTACTTTTACACTCTACTTTTGGATATCCAGAATAATTCCACCCCTCTCCCCTTTCCATCTTACCTTCTGATCCATAAAATTACTTAATACCTCTACTAATTCTTGATCCTTGTTAGGGCTGATATGCAAATTTTCAGCAACAGCATCGATTACATCAAAAGTGATGGTTACTCTACCGCTGGCTTGTACATCTCTTAATTCAGAATTTAATTCTTCATTGAATTTTTCCCATCCTTCATTTGGAACCGCATTAGCACTATCCATTATTGTGGATTGAACCTTCATATTTTCATCCATCAGAATTACTTCTGTATTTTTTTCATGGGTATGATTAACCATATATTTAAATAGGATAAGAGATGATGCTACCAAAAACAAGACTGCAGCAGCCATACCTATGGTAAGGCGATGCCAACTATAAAATCTTCTTTTTTTATCGTCGGCTTTTGTTGCAATTTTTTTGGATAGCCTTTGTTGCAAAATACTGAGTTGATGTGAATCTACTCCTCGTTGAAGTCTGTAACCATCAATAGCATCTTGCAAGAAGGGATCATTTAATGCTTCACGCTCTATCTCATACATCTCTTCTTTACTCATGAGACCCATGACATAATTATGAATTCTTGTCAATTGATAATTATTTTCCATTACTTTTTCTCCATACAAATTTTAAGATTACGTCTACCATTCTGTATATAGCTTTTTACTTTTGCTATATCGAAGCCAGTTTGGTCAGCAATATCTTTATAACAATGCTGCTCCAAGTAAAATAATCGGATGCAGCGTTCCTGTTCCATATTAAGTCCAGCGATACAAGTTTCTAATTTTTCGAAATCCTGCTCGTTCCATTTTTTTTCATCTTCGTTTTCGAGCATTTTCTCAGATTCAAACAGGTTATCTTCGATATCTACTTTAATAACTTGTTTATTTTTTCTGAGTTGCATAAGGCAAAAATTACGCGCATATACATATACCCAACTTTTGAAATTATCTACCTCATACACGCGTAATTTTTCAATTAGCTCATCAAAAATTTGCATGACAGCATCTTGGCTTTGCTCGGTATCCTGAAGGTATTTATAGCATACACCATATAATAATGACATATATGGAGCATACAGTTTCCCCAGGCTATCTAAATTGCCGGTCTGCCTAAAATGTTGCAATAGCTGTTTTTCGTCCATGCGATTTTCTCTACACTTATATGATGATTTCCTATCTCAATTTGCATAAATTATTTGAAATAATTGCACAGGGTTTTACATGCTGATTGGATTTGGAAATATGTTAAGCCAATGCTGTTGGATGGGGGATTGTAGGAACTATGTTTTAGAAATGGTTTCTAAATTTTGCGATGAGGAATGAACAATGGCGTGTCTTGGTGGTCTGGAAGGTTAAAAGAAATGGTTTCCACGTCTTACGACGGGGAATGACAGGGTCTCGCTGGGGGGGGAAACGAGTTAGCTCTGGATAAAAATCCCATCGGGATGGTATATCTATAACCAGACCCGCAGGGTATGGAATAGGGTGCAATTCAAATCAACTCCGTAGGAGTGACATATTTAATCTATAGAAAATAAATAAAAAACCGTCCCAAATATTGATTTGAGACGGTTTAAAAATAATTTTATTTTTGGAATTTTTTAGCCAAATAAAGCCATAGCCAATACCAATGTTACCAATATATTGAAGGTCTGAGCGATTAAGAAGGCATATAAAGGTTTTTTATTATCCTGCTTAAATAAATCTTTGAAGTTTGTTTCCAACCCTATGGAAGTAAATGCCAATGCAAACCATAATCCCTGCAAACTCTTTAAACTATCTTTTATTCCAGCATTTGTTTCAGGAGAAATAACGAACGAGAACATTAATGAGACAAATACAAACCCCACAACGAATTTTGGAAATCTCTCCCATATTAATTTTAATGTTGGTTTATCTTTTTTGGTTTCATCATCTACAGATTTAGAATAAGTCCAATAGATACTGATAAAGAAGGCCGCAATACCCAAAAGTACGTTTTGGGAAAACTTCACAATGGTACTGATTTTTAATGCTTCCTCTCCTACCAATGTTCCGGATGCTGCTACTGCCCCTGTTGTATCAATTGATCCACCAAGCCATGCGCCGGTAACTTCTTGGGAAAGGTTCATCATATCTGCCAGGTAAGGCATGAAAATCATCATTGGTACAGCAGTAATAAGCACTAATGAGATCACATAGGATAATTTCTTGTTGTCACCCTGAATAGCCCCAGAGGTTGCGATGGCTGCAGAGACACCACAAATTGAAACTGCACTGGAAAGCATTAAAGACATTTCTTTATCAATTTTCAATTTCTTACAAATCCAAAAGGCAAAATACCACACAGAAACAACGACGACCAAGGCTTGTACCAATCCCAAAGAACCAGCTTTTAGGATATCTCCAAAAATTACCGTCGTACCTAATAAAACCAATCCGATTTTTACATATAATTCAGTACTTAAAGCTTCTTTAAACCAAGAAGGAATTTTGAAGAAATTACTGATGATCAAACCAATCGCCAAGCTGAAAATTACGGCTTCCAAGTTGAATGATTTCACCCCTGCATTACCGGCTAAAATCAAGGCAAACAGCGTTAATATGTAAACAATGGGAAATACAATCAGTAGAGCTTTCAAATTCTTCTTTAATAACAATGCTCCAATAATTGCAGTAACATAAACCAGCACGAACTGAAGTCCCATTGCAGTCAGGTTTTTCCCTGAAAGCACTTTAGAAGTTAATTCTTCGGAATTTGACCAGCTAAATGCCGGAACAGGCACGATAAATCCTAATAAAGCAATAGCAATAATTCCGATCCCCAAAATAACTACTACCCAATCTTCGGAAAGTTCAAATGATTTACTTGACATAAAAGTTTAAGTTGATGATTTAATTAAAGTATTAAATGCGGGCTGAATATAGGGAAAATTAAATTTAAAGCCATTTTTAATGGTTAATATTGTTGTTACGGGAACTGATTCTAACAAAAGCACAGGGTCTACACCTTTGATAAATGCGCCAATTTTTGCCATAACCGATGGTAATGGAAGTCCAAAAGAAACCTTACATTCCTTTCTTAATGCGAGCATGAATTCGGCATTACTTACAGGATTGGGGCTACATGCATGATAAATCAATTCTCGATGACTAGATTTTACAATCCAATCAATCAACCTAATAAAATCACTTTCATGAATCCAAGAAACCATCTGCTTACCGTCACCAACTTTACCACCCAATCCCATTTTAGCCAAAGGGTATAATTGAGCAAACATTCCGGACTTTTGACTCAATATCGGGCTCATTCTTAGGATTACTTTTTCAGTATCTTTAGTTTTGGCTTCTTTAAAAGCATTTTCCCAATCCTTCGCTAACGTACCTAAGAAATCATGTGCAAAATCTTTTCCGTTTTCATCTTGGAGGGTTTTTGCCGCATTAAAAATTGATACCCCGGAGAAGTTGATCCATAATTTTACAGGATTTTCCAAGGTCGAAATAGCTTCTCCCAATAATGTAGTTGGGATTATTCTTGATTTCCACAGCAATTCCTTATTTTTTTCTGTAAATCTCCTATTAATTGAAAGTCCGCAGAGATTGATTAGGACATCTGCATTATCTAGTTCATTTTGCCAAGGGCCAAGATTTTCAGCATCCCAATTTAAATATTGAACTCCGGAGTCACTGTTCTGATTTTTTTGTCTAGAAAGGACAATAATCTTATGGCCTTGTTCCTGAAAGAGATTTATCAAGAGACGCCCTAAATTTCCCGTTCCTCCCGCTAATACAATCTTTGCCATTCTTAATTTTCAATTTTGATGTTAAAATGATCTTTTAAAGCAATCCTAGCGGCATGAAATCCGCACATTCCATGCACACCACCTCCTGGTGGAGTGGATGATGATGCAATATATATTTTTGGATTAGATGTTCGATAAGGAGTTAAAGACTTTGTTGGTCTTGTAAATAGCTGTAAAATATCCATTTGGCCACCATTAATGTCTCCACCAACATAATTAGGATTATAATTTTGAAGTTGGGCTGTGTTCATGGTGGATTTAGCAAGGATTGTATCCTTGAAACCAGGAGCAAACCGTTCAATTTGGTTTTCAATAGCTTCGGTCCTATCCATTGAAGATCCATGTGGAACATGACAATATGCCCAACCAGTATGGTTTCCCTTCGGAGCTCTGCTTGGGTCAACAATACTTTGTTGTGCAAAAAGAACAAATGGTTTTTCAACCATTTTTCCATTATAGGTATCCAGTTCACTTCTTGCTATTTCCTCGTAAGTATTACCTATGTGAACCGTTGATGCCAACTGACTTTTTCCATCTTTGAATGGGGTTGGATCAGATAATGCCCAATCTATTTTAAATACTCCAAGCCCATACCTAAAATTTTCCAATTGCTTTTTATAGGTATCGCTGAGGTTCAATCCATTCAATTTTAATATTTGCAATGGTGTAAGATCGAGCAATAAGGTTTTGTGCTCTGGAAGATCCTCTACATTTTCTAGCCAAAAATTCAGTTGATGCTCCCCTCCCAATGACTTATAGTAATTGAACATTGCATCTGCAATCGATTGGGATCCACCAACAGGGATTTGCCATCCGACTTTGTGTCCAAGTGCGGATAAAATCATTCCAATTGCAGCCGTAGTTAATTTAGAGAAAGGCAAAATGCCATGGGCAACCAGTCCAGCCCACAAAGCTTTAGCTTCTTGGGTTTTAAATCTATTTGCAATATGATGAGCACTTCTTAATCCATTGAGTCCAAATTTGGCCAATAAAATGGGGTTTTGAGGGACTTTTAGAGGACTTAGAAGGTCATTTGAGAGTTCATTCCAGTTCTTTATGAGGGGTTCTAAAAGAGAGATATAAGTTTGAGCATCGATCCCTAGCTCGGATTTCATTTGATTAAGATCCTGATGCAGTAATACTGAATTTCCGGAATCAAGAGGCTGTGCTACTTGATATTCTGCGGATTTGAAAGAAAGACCAAAATCAGAGAGAGGCAGGTTTCTCATAAACGGAGAACCCAATGCCATGGGGTGAATAGCTGAGCAAACATCATGTTTAAAGCCTGGCAGCGTCAATTCTTTTGTTCGCATTCCACCACCAATCGTATCGGCTCCTTCGATCAATAAAGTGCTGAGCCCCTGCCTTTGAATTGTGATTGCAGCGGCTAGTCCATTTGGACCAGAACCGATAATAATGGCGTCGTAGTTTTTCAAATCTTAATTAAGAAACTTAAAGTTAAGATAAAGCAACTGTAATTGCTATGAGACAAAATAAAAAAGCCCCGTAAACGGGGCTTTCCTTCATAATCAACCTTAATACTTAGAAACAGTATTTATTTTCTTCGATCAATTTTTTCGCGATTCTTTGACGAGCTTCTTTGACATTGAACGGTTGGGCTTTTGTAAAGCGACGTAGACCGACCATCATCATATTGAACTCATCACCCTCAGCGAAAGAATTTAATGCTTCTTTACCTGCTGCATTAATTTTATCCACTGCAGTGTAAAGGTATATTTTAGCCATATCGGCAGCATAATCAGCTTGTTCCCCTGGTTGTGTGTGCTGCAATTTTTCTGCCCTTAACAATACGGATTCAGCAACATATACATAACCAATAATATCCGCGATATTCATCAGGATTTCTTGTTCTTTTGACAAGGACATCATTAGTTTCTGCACAGCACTCCCTGCGATCATTAAACCGGCCTTCTTCAGATTTGCAAC
>JBEBTR010000081.1:0-14893 GCA_040393725.1 Sphingobacterium endophyticum
AAATTATTAGTCGAGATGTTTGGGCTATACTATCAAATTTTATTCCTAAAAACTTCCAAAGGTACTTTTAATAATTGAGCAATCCGTAATTTTAGCCACATTTAAAGCTAAATCGTTTAGCCTATACTATATAAAATCAAGGACAATTTGTATATTGCTAAAGAAATAAATTATAAAACTATATTACTCAAGATATGAAGCGTAGAACCTTCCTACAAAACTCGGCACTCTTAGGAGCTGGAATGCTAGCAAGTAAATTTTCATTTGCATCAGGCATAAATGATTTTCCAGTTGTCCGGACGCCTATAGAAAAACGGCATTTCACTAGTAAGTTAGTGGAAGATATGATAAAAGAATTCCAAAAAAATGTTTCTGATAAAGAACTAGGATGGATGTTCAATAATTGTCTTCCCAACACATTGGACACCACAGTTTATGATGAGAGTAAAGGGAATCGTAAGTTAACCTATGTGATCACAGGTGATATCGATGCTATGTGGTTAAGGGATAGTAGTGCTCAAGTATGGCCATATATTCAATTTGTTAATAAGGATCCTAAATTAAAGAATATGATATTAGGGTTGATAAATAAACAATCAGAATGTATCAATATTGATCCGTATGCGAATGCATTCTATAATGATCCAACAAAAAAGGGGGAATGGTTTTCTGACCATACGGATATGAAACCGGGCATGCATGAGCGCAAATGGGAGATAGATTCCCTATGTTATCCAATCCGATTAGCATATCGTTATTGGAAAGAGACGAATGATAGTACGCCATTCGATGACACCTGGGTAAAGGCGCAAGAAGCGACTTTGAGAACATTTAAAGAGCAACAGCGTAAGGATAATTTAGGTCCATATAAATTTGAAAGAACCACATCAAGAGGTTCTGACACGTTACAGGTTGATGGTTATGGCTACCCTGTTAAACCGGTAGGATTGATTGTATCCAGTTTTCGACCTTCGGATGACAGTAGTATTTTTGGTTTTCTTATTCCTTCCAATTTATTTGCAATAGTGAGTTTACGACAGTCTGCGGAAATTCTAAGAAAAGTTAAGAATAACACTGGACTTGCAGGTCAAATGGAAGCATTGGCAGACGAAGTTGAGGCGGCAGTCAACAAATATGGTATTATAGATCATCCTACTCACGGAAGGGTTTATGCCTTTGAAGTGGATGGATTTGGAAGTTATTTGATGATGGATGATGCAAATGTACCAAGTTTATTGGCCCTTCCCTATTTAGGTGCAGTTGATATAAATGATGAGGTATATCAAAGAACAAGAAATTTCATTCTATCTGAGGAAAACCCATTTTTCTTCAAGGGGAAATTTGCTGAAGGAATTGGAGGTCCACATATTGGACGTGATATGATCTGGCCTATGTCGATCATCATGCGAGCAAATACGTCAAATGATGACGCTGAAATCCGCAAGTGTGTTCAAACTCTAAAAAACACACATGGTGGTACAGGTTTTATGCATGAATCATTTCATAAAGATGATCCTAAAAAATTCACCCGGCATTGGTTTGCATGGACCAATACCCTTTTTGGAGAATTAATGTGGCGATTATATAAAGAGAAACCTGAACTATTAAAAGGTTAAAATATTAAAATAAAAAGGGAAAGCTCAACGCTTTCCTTTTTTATTTTAATTTATCAATAATAAGTACCCAATCCGTATTGTTTCCATTTTTGGGAGGGGTTAAAATTAATTGCTCCTTAACATTGATTGTATTTGAATCAACAATCTTTCCACTTTCTGGTCTATACCAACTGAATTTTATGGATTTGCTGGGAAATGCCTTCATATTAAGCTTTAGGACTTGATTATTTGGCAAATATATCATGGCATAAGTCATTTCACGATCTGTAAATGCTACCATAAAATCTTTATTATTTAAAGAATCTTGATTTAAAATAATGTTTTGTAAAGGAACTCTATCAGATGATGGCCTAGAGAGAATTAATTCTTTTAAATATCCGGCCTGATATGCTGCGGGTCTATTTAATGCTTCTTTCCAATACCTATCAGGATAATTAACAGGTTCAAATTTAGGGGAATAAAATTGCCAGATTGCATGATGTCCATAAGTTACGCCAAAAGCACCTGCAAATACAGATCTATACAATTGTCTTCTTACCTCCCAATCTCTGAAATACCCCTTTGAAGGATCCCATCCATTCCAAGGATTTATAGGGTGATCTTCATAGCAAGGTTCGGCGTCAATTGTAGGTTTTTTGGGATGAAGAGCGAGATCAGTTTGAATAAACTTCCACACAGGCACATCTAATTTAGCATGACCGGATTGGATCATATTGAAATCCATCCATTTTTCATTATGCAACATTGGGCTAGATTCCCAGATATAACCTCCAGGATGGAATGACTTCAAGGTTTCCTTTCCACCATCAGCACTATTCAATCCATTTGCCATTTGTGAATAAATAGTTAACCAACTATCTTCTTTATCAGCAGGAGGTCTATCCCCTCCTAATATCCAAAAAATATTATTGGATTTTTTATATCTTTCCCCTAATAATCTACCATATTCAAAGGCATTTTTCTCGTTAAAAATCACTGGTCCTGCTCCGGAATATTTTAAAGTAACTTTATCACCCCAAGTAGGCAGAATTGCCAAATAAAGGTTTCTTTCTGTAGCCAATTTTACGACAGAATCTATAACTTCAAAATATTTTTCGTTCAGTTTTGTTGGATCATTATTAATTAAAGGTTTATCTCCATATTGATTAGGTGTATTTACGCCATCCAATTCAGCTAATATTACACATTGAATAACATTGAAACCTTTAGCTTTTCGATTATCCAAGTATTCTTTAATTTCTTCAATTTTAAGTCGATGAAAAAGTTCCCAGGCTGTATCACCCAACCAAAAGAAAGGTTTTCCATCGGAATAAATTAAAGACTGACCATTTTTTGAGATTTTTATTTCATTAATTTCTTCTTGGCAAAAACAAAACTTAGACAAGACAAAAAATAGTAAACTGACAATTATTTTAGATTTCATAATTCTTAAAAATAATGTTAATTATTCAGTAATAACATCATTAAAAAATTAAATTCAAGATTATTTCTGTTTGGATTTAAGGTCAGAATCTCCAACCTTTGTATAACAAATTTAAAAGGGCAAATTCATGTCACAAATAGAGAGTTCAGGACCTATAGGCATTTTTGATTCAGGATACGGTGGATTAACAGTTTTCAAGGAAATTCACAAGTATCTTCCAAGATATGATTATATCTATTTAGGGGATAATGCACGGGTTCCATATGGGACGAGATCATTTGAGACGGTCTATGAATATACGAAAGAATGTGTGTTTAAATTATTCGACTTAGGCTGTAATTTGGTCATTTTAGCCTGCAATACGGCCTCAGCGAAAGCATTGAGAACGATTCAACAGCATGATCTGCCAGCAGGGAAAAAAGTTTTAGGAGTTATTCGTCCAACATCCGAGGTTGTTGATCAATTTACTAAGACAAACAAAGTTGGAATATTAGCGACACAAGGAACAGTTAATTCAAATTCTTATGTTATTGAGATCAATAAGTTCCATCCACAGATTGATGTTTTTCAGCATGCCTGTCCATTTTGGGTGCCTTTAGTAGAGAATAATGAATTAAATAGCGAAGGAGCTCATTTCTTTGTACAGCAAGATCTTGAACAATTACTAGGGCAATCTGCAGATATGGATACCATTCTACTCGCTTGTACCCATTACCCTCTGCTATTACCTTTAATTAAAAAATATGTACCCAAAGGGATTAATATTATCTCTCAGGGTGAACTTGTCGCAAAAAGCTTGGTTGATTATTTAAATCGACATCCTGAAGTTGAAGAGATATGTTCAAAGAATCAATCTTTACAATTTTTTACGACAGACAATCCCATAGACTTCAATAGCAAGGCAGAAATATTTTTCGGAAAACGAATTGAATCCAATCACTTAAAAGTTTCCAACTAAAATCACGAAAGTTAAAATTAGTTAATTTAAAGAAATTCAAGTTTTTAGAATTTAAATTTAGGGAAGAATACACCTAAATGAAATTCTCACTAAGTTTTGTTTTGATTTTTTGGATGTGCCAATTGCATGGACAGGTAATTACGGGTAAGATAAGGGACAAGTATTCCTTCAAGCCACTTATCAATGTTAAAGTACAAAGTGGAAATAGAATAACCTATTCTAACGGACAAGCAGAATTTACGATTTCGATTCAGAAATCTGACAGCCTAATTTTTACCTTCCCCTCCTATCGCCAAGTCGTCCTTCAAACGGATAGTTTAGAGGGCCTTACAGCTATATTCGTTGAAATGGTTGAAACATCCATTCCCATAGAAGAAGTAACGGTTAAAAGAACAAAAGTTAAGAGAGATACGTTCAAGTTTAAATCAAATTTAGGAATTGCCAAACTGCCTAAATATCGAGAAGTGGTTTTGGATCGTTCAAGTATATCCAATCAGCCTAAACTAAAGTCCAGCGGAAGTACCTCTAGTCTGATAACAATTGATTTGCTATCTCTCACAAGAATGTTATTTAAACGCAGAGAGAAAGTCTCGACAGAAAGTTCTATGGAGGCTGACGAATTAACCATTCAGTATATTGATATGGGATTTAAGTTGGAATTAATAGAAGAGCTGACTGGACTAAAAGGTGACGAGGCTTTAGTTTTTCAAAATACATACAGACCGAGTATTGGAGATTATCGTAAAATGACAGAAATTGATATTAGGGTTTATATCAAAAAATGTTATGAAGAATTCCAGGTTCAAAAAATAAGGCTACCGTCAAAAAGAAATAATAGGGAAAAAAGTCACTGATCCACCTTGGTATATAGTTGAAACAATGACTAATTAAAATATTTAAATCGTACTAAGCTTTTGCGGCAAGTGCTAAGCCATATAATTTCATTTGTTTCACCATGGAAAGTAATCCATTAGCCCTAGTTGGAGAAAGATGTTCTTTTAATCCAATTTGATCAATAAAATATAAATCAGCATCAGCAATTTCCTTTGGGCTATGGCCAGAAAGGACTTTCACCATTAAGCTCACTAATCCTTTAGTAATCACAGCATCAGAATCTGCTGTAAAGAAAAGTTTTCCATCTTTTAATTCAGGGAACAACCACACTTTGGATTGACAACCTTTGATTATAAACTGGTCTTTTTTATTTTCTTCATCAATTAAGGGCAATTCTTTACCCATTTGAATGATCAATTCATATTTTTCCATCCAATCTTGATAGAAGGAAAAGTCATCAATTAGTTCATCCTGTATTTCGTTAATAGTCATTTTTTTATATTATACTAACATTGCAATGGCTCGATTTAAACCGGCCAGCAAAGCATCAATTTCTTCTTTTGTATTATAAACTGCCAAGCTAGCTCTTACAGTTCCGGGGATTTGGAATTGTTCCATTACAGGTTGTGCACAATGGTGTCCTGTTCTTACTGCGATTCCCATTTTATCTAATAATACTCCAATATCATAAGGGTGAGTACCCTCGACGACGAAGGATATTACTGATGATTTTTCTTTAGCAGTACCAATAATTCGGAGGCCATTTATTTCTTGGAGTTTTTCGGTAGCATATTGAAGTAAATCATCTTCGTATTTTTTGATATTATCGATGCCTAACTTATTGATATAATCAATTGCAGCATTTAATGCGATGCCGGCTTCAATATTAGGGGTTCCAGCTTCAAATTTGAAGGGCAGTTCATTGTAGGTTGTTTTTTCAAAAGTAACATCCTTGATCATATCCCCACCCCCTTGGTAAGGAGGCATTTTATTGAGCCAATATTCTTTACCATAAAGGACACCTACACCCGTCGGTCCGTACATTTTATGGCCTGAGAACACCAGAAAATCGACATCCAACTCTTGAACATCAATTTTAATATGTTGTACAGCTTGTGCGGCATCGATTAAAACTGGGATATTCTGTACGTGAGCTAAATCAATTATTTTTTTGACTGGATTAATAGTTCCTAATGCGTTTGAAACATAATTAACCGCAACAATTTTAGTTTTTGGATTTAAGAGTGATTTATAAGCTTCCATATCCAATTCACCCTGTTCGGTCATAGGGATCACTTTAAGGATGGCACCTTTAGCTTCGCAAATCATTTGCCAAGGGACGATATTCGAGTGATGTTCCATAGCAGAAATGATTATTTCATCGCCATTTGAAATAAATTCCTGTCCATAACAAGATGCGACCAAATTAATACTGTCCGTAGTACCTTTAGTTATGATGATTTCATAATCATGTTTAGCGTTTATGAATTCTTGAACTTTTCTACGTGTTATTTCGAAGGCATCGGTTGATATTTGACTAAGGTAATGAACACCACGGTGTACATTACTATTCATATCAGTATAATAGTTTATGATGGCGTCAATTACAGCTTTAGGTTTCTGCGTAGTGGCACCATTATCTAAATAGACTAAAGGTTTTCCGTTTACCTCACGTTTCAAAATTGGGAAATCTTCTCTAATCGTTTTGATGTCTAGTGTATCCAATTCTAACTAATTTTAAATTCCTACAAAGTTAATATATAATAAAACATTATTGGCATTATTCAAGTTATTTAAAAGTAATAATCGGGAAGGCCGGTGAAATAAAAAAATATTAAATTTATATTAAGTGTATATTGATTACCTTTGTTAACACTATGCAAGAACTACCTTTAAATATCCCAGAAGGCTCAAGGAAAGAGGTTATGACCTACTTGGAACCCTTCATGCTAAATGAAATGTCTGAGTATTTAAAACCAGTTGAGGAGATGTGGCAACCTGCTGATTTCTTACCGGATTCATCTCGATCGACATTTTTCGAAGAAGTTCGTGATTTACAAGAAAGTGCAAAAGAATTACCGTATGACTTAGTTGCGGTATTAATTGGAGATACTGTGACAGAGGAGGCATTGCCGACCTATGAGTCTTGGTTAACGATGGTAGATGATGTTGACAAGAATGAGCAAGGCGGATGGATGAAGTGGGTACGTGCATGGACAGCTGAAGAAAATAGACATGGAGACCTATTGAACAAGTATTTGTATTTATCAGGTCGAATTGATATGAAGCAATTTGAGATTTCTGTTCAATATTTGATTAAAGATGGGTTC
Organism: Sphingobacterium endophyticum; assembly: GCA_040393725.1. Lineage (GTDB taxonomy): Bacteria > Bacteroidota > Bacteroidia > Sphingobacteriales > Sphingobacteriaceae > Sphingobacterium > Sphingobacterium endophyticum_A. The sequence continues at coordinate 7,162 of JBEBTR010000081.1, forward strand.
GATATTGGCACAGGTGCTGATCCCTACAGGAATTTTATTTACACCTCCTTTCAGGAATTAGCGACAAATGTTTCGCATAGACGTGTTGCGGCACTATCTAAAAAGAGCGGCGACAAGTTATTGGCGAAGATGTGTGGTGTGATTGCTTCGGACGAGGCACGACATGCAAAAGCCTATATGTCTTTTATTTCACAAGCGATGAAAGTAGATCCGAGTGAAGTTATGTTGGCATTTGAGGATATGATGAAGAAGAAAATTGTTATGCCGGCACACTTTTTAAGAGAATCTGGAGAGCCACAAGGAGGAGCATTTGCTCATTTTTCGGATGCTGCTCAAAGGTTAGGAGTATATACGGCAGTAGATTATGTAGATATACTTAAGGAGCTTCTTGCTGACTGGAAAATTGACCAAGTAACAGGATTAAATGAGCAAGGGGAAAAAGCAAGAGATTACTTAATGCGATTACCGGATCGATTATTACGTCTTGCAGACAGAATGAAGATTCCTGAGAAAGAATATAATTTTAAATGGATCTATTAAATTCCCTAAAAAATACCAAGATCGGCTATCAAATTATTTGATAGCCGATTTTTGTTTCAAGTAGGTCAATATAGTGTAAGTATATGCTAATGCTGTTTCATATCATACGAGATAATACGCTTAATTTTAATTAGTTTAACCTACAACTATGTATTTAAAATCTGTAGTCATCTTTTTACATTTCATTAGCCTTGCAATGCTATCACTGGGACAACCTGGCCCCCTTCATAATTTAAAATTCGACAAACTTGCAGACCGCTGGGATGAAGCTATTCCATTGGGGAATGGCCAAATAGGAGCTTTAATTTGGAAGAAAGACAATACATTGAGATATTCTTTGGACCGAGCAGATTTATGGGATGAAAGAAAAGCACTAGATATTGAAAAGCATGATTTCAAATGGGTTGTGGAACAAGTTCAGAATAACACCTATAAAAATGCGCAAGAATGGGGAGATCGTCCCTACGATGCTATGCCCTATCCGACTAAATTACCTGCTGCTGCTATGACCTTTGATTTATCAAAATTAGGAAAGGTGCTGAGTAATGAGCTGAATTTAATAGATGCTACCCATACAATCCGATTTGAAAATGGGTTATCCATTAAAAATTTCATTCATGCCGCTAAACCTGTTGGATACTTTGAAATAACAGGAATACAGGGCGAGGTAGCACTACCCAAATTAATTCCACATACCTATGCGGAAGAACATTCGGATTCTGGACAGCAATCCGTAGTTGAAGGTCAGAAGTTATCGAGGCTTGGTTATAAGCAAGGCACATTAAAAGAAGGGACAAATTATCAGATCATACATCAACCAACGTATGAAGGCAGGTTTTATGAAGTTTTATTGGTTTGGAAAAAAATATCTTCAGACAGAATCATTGGATTATGGACGGTGAGTGATAATAAAACGGCGAGTCTCGATGAGAGTATGTCTAGCATTGAAAATGGAAAATTTGAGGAGGGCCATAAAACATGGTGGAAAAATTATTGGTCACAATCGAATATAAGAATTCCAGATCCGATATTGGAGAAGCAATATTACTTAGAAATGTACAAATTTGGATCAGCTGCAAGAGCGGGGTCGCCAGCGATTACTCTACAAGCAGTTTGGACGGCAGATAATGGAGGATTACCACCTTGGAAAGGTGATTTTCATAATGATTTAAATACTCAATTGAGTTATTGGCCGGGATATTCAGGGAATCGATTAGCAGAATCGGCATCATTTACAGACTGGTTATGGACAATTCGAGATAAAAACAAAGCATATACCAAGCAATATTTTAATGTAGAAGGATTAAATGTACCAGGAGTATTAACCTTAAATGGGATTCCTATGGGTGGATGGATTCAATATTCGCTATCACCCACCGTAAGTGCCTGGACTGCCCAGCATTTTTATTGGCAATGGAGATACAGTATGGATTCTGAATTCCTGAAAGAAAAGGCCTATCCATACATTCATGATGTTGCTTCGTATTTAGAACAAATTACAGAAATGAGGAATGGAAAACGATATCTTCCATTAAGTTCAAGTCCGGAATATAATGACAATAGTATAAATGCATGGTTTAAAGATTGGACGAACTTTGATTTAGCATTAGTACACTATTTATTTGAGGCAGCAGCGGAGGTAAGTAAAGCAATGGGTAAGCTAGAAGAATCGTCGAAATGGCTAAAGATTAGATCCCAATTTCCAGAATTGGCAAAAGATAATTCAGGATTACTAGTGGCGGTTGGTCATCCCATGGAGCACTCACACCGTCATATGTCACCATATATGGCCATTTATCCTTTAGGCACTATGGATATCAACAATCCGGAGGATAAACCTATCATTCAACAATCCTTAAAGCATTTGGATGAATTAGGTACAGATTCATGGGTTGGATATTCCTTTTCCTGGATGGCAAGTTTACATGCACGAGGGAAGAATGGGGATTCAGCATTATTAAATCTTCAAAAATTCGCGAATAATTTTTGTTCGATTAATTCATTTCATTTAAATGGTGATCAAAAAGGGGGGCAATATTCGAAATTCACTTATAGACCGTTCACTTTAGAGGGAAATTTTGCCTTTGCACAAGGAATTCATGAGCTTATGCTTCAAAGTAAAAAGGGTTATGTTGAATTATTTCCGGCACTTCCATCAAGTTGGGAGAGTTTATCATTTGATAATTTAAGGACTGAGGGGGGATTTTTGATCAGTGCAAAAAGAGAAAATAAAAAACTGACCTCGCTAAAAATTAAAGCCAGTGAAGCCGGGACAATAAATTTAAGGTTCGAAAAAGGATTAGTTGTGTCGGACGGAAAAGCATTAAAAAAAGACAATCAAAACTACGTAATCAACCTAAAGAAGGGTGAAGAGATTGTTTTAAGAGAGATCTAAAACGGTGCATCCTTCAATCAAAAAGGTGTCAATCTTAAATGATTGGCACCTTTTCTTTTTAAATTAACTTTTGGGAATCCTAGTTACTGTAGTCCGGGTTTTGAACTAATTTCCCTTGACTTTTATCGATTTCCGTTTGAGGGAATGGCCATCTATAGAATTTTGTTTCAAAGGAGTAAGGAATAATTCCATCTGTCACTTTATTAAGGACATCTTCAGCAATCTTCCATCTTTTCAAGTCATAAAATCTGAGGCCTTCAAATGCAAGTTCAATTCTTCTTTCCTTACGCAGGCGTTCTCGGAATTGAACTTTGGAAAGTCCTGTTGGAAAGTTTGGCATTCCTGCTCTTTTACGGACTGTATTTACATAATTAAGAGCCTTAGTGGTGGGACCTTTTAATTCATTTTCAATTTCAGCGGCCAGGAGTAGTACATCAGCATAACGTAACATTACCCAATCCTGCTGGCTTCGGGTAGAATATCCATAAGGTACTAAATCAGGGGTTAGGAATTTCTTTAATCCAAAACCAGTTGGGCCACCATTGGAAGGTCTGTGAATTTTTCCATCTGGCCATTGGACGAATCCTTTAAAAATAGTTTTTCCCAATCTAGGATCTCTATTTTTAAATGGGTCGGTTTTATCGGTCAATGGAGAAACTCCGTAGGCTAAACCATCTATATAATCGTATGAATCCACGAGATTTTGCAAAGGACTAACAACCATCCAATCACCATACCACATGTCCATTCCAGTTGAATTATTTGGTGCTAGAAAATTAATAGAGAACATAATTTCTTTACTATTCTTTTGGCTAGCATCCTGAAAAGTGCTGACATAGTCTGTATCCAAAGTATATAAACCTTTAGATATTAAGGCATTTGCCACTTGTTCAGCTTCAGCCAATTTAGCTGCATCCGCCACAGTTTTTGAAGTAAAAGCGTCATTCATAATAACCCTGAGCTTCAAAGCTTGAGCTGAAGATTTTACAGCATGGCCTTGTTTATCAGCATATGCAACATCAGATAAAACTGCGATAGCTTCATCCAGATCCTTGATAATATGGGCATAGATATTTTTAGCTTCAGTTTTTTCCTGAAATTGGGTTTCCAGGTCTAGTGGTTCGGTTACTAAGGGAACAGAACCATAAAACAAATAAAGTTGGAAATAATAATAAGCCCGAATAAATTTTGCTTCAGCTTCATAGTTTTTTCGATCTAAATCGGAGATATCAGCAGCCGTATATTCACTTAGATTTTTTAAGAAAATATTTACCCGAGCAATACCTCGATATGCGGTTGAATAAATGGAGGAAATATAACCTCCAGTAGTCGACGATATATTTCCTTGAGCAATATTACTACTATTATCATAATTGTGTTGACCATAACCATTATCGGTAATATTATCAAAATTTGGAGCACCATAAGAATATTGGCTAGCCTGTAGGGTAGAATAAACTGCAGTTAGTGCATATTCGACGTCACCTTTTGTTTTCCAGAAGGATGAAGGTGATAGTTTATCGGTTGGGTTTTTATCTAAATAATCTGAGCAAGAACTCATTGAGAATACGAGTGCGGGGATTAATAAATATTTATAATTAAATTTCATCTTTTTCATTTTTAGAGTTATAAACTTAATTGCAGGCCAAATGAGTAAATTTTATTTTGAGGGTAGCTCAAGAAATTACCACTTCCACCACGTTCAGGATCTAAGCCTGGATAATCAGTAATTGTAAACAAGTTGTCACCGGAGAAGTATGCCCTAACTTTGTTTAATTTGAGTTTACTCGTAACAGATTCAGGGAAGGTGTAACCAACCACTAAGTTTTTAAATCTCAAGAAACTTGCATCTTTTAAGTAATAAGAAGAGTTTCTTGTGATTTTCTCACCACCGTCCCAACCCCAATAAATTCTAGGCATAGTCTTTGAAGGATTTGCTTCGGTCCATCTATCTCTCCAATCGACTGTAGGTACAGCACCTTGAACGAAAGGGATGGTTCCCCAATTATTTACGTACACGTCTCTTTTATAAACGCCTTGGAAGAATGCAGAAATATCGATTCCTTTCCAACTTGCTCCCAAATTGAAAGAATATTCAAATTTTGGGAATGGATTTCCAATGATTATGCGGTCACTATTATCAATTTTGTTATCATTGTTTTGATCTTTATATTTAATATCTCCGGGTAAGGTTTTATCATTAAATTGTTTAGGAGCATTGTCAATCTCAGCTTGAGATTGAAAAATTCCGTCCATTTCCAACATATAAAAACTATCATAAGGCAAACCTTCACGTTTCATGTAATATCCAGAAATTTCTTCTGCGCCGAAGGTTACCAATTTGTTTTTGAACTTATCGAACATTACACCAAAATCATATGCAAGACCTTCCATTGCACCTGATTTGACCGTATTTCTATAGGTAACATTCAATTCAATTCCTGAGTTTTCCATAACACCTCGATTAACGTAAGGAGCAGATAGACCGACCAAATCAGTTAGCTGAGATTGTCTTAAGATATCAGATGTCACCTTTCTGTACCAATCGGCAGTAATGGTCAATCCATTAAATATGGCTAAATCAACACCTACATCTGTGGATTTAGTAGTTTCCCATTTTATATTTTGGTTAGCTAAACTTAGTTGAGCGACACCAGGAATGAGGGTAGCGTTATCATAGGAATAAGCTCCAGTTAACTCCAGTATACTTTGATAAGGATACAATCCAATATTTTGATTACCAAGGATACCATAAGAAGCTCTTAATTTGAAATCATTCAACCAATTCCAGTTATTAGCTTTTATGAAAGGTTCATCAGAAATTCTCCAACCTGCCGAAATAGATGGAAATGCGCCCCAACGGTTATCTGGATTAAGTCTACTTGTACCATCGTAGCGTACATTCATTTCTAATAAATATCTATTTAAATAGTCATATCCTACCCTACCGAACAGCGATTGAATAGCCCATTCTTCCGTATATCCACCGGCAGTTTGCACAGCAGCACTTCCAGCATTTAACTCTTGGAGATCGTTATTCAGGAACTGTTCTCTATATCCGGTTAAATTTTCGAATTTCGAATTCTCCTGGCTATATCCTAGCTGTAATTTTAAATTATGTTTTTCGCTGAAACTTGTTTCATACAATAGATAAGAATAAAGGTTTGTATATATTCTTTGTTCAGATCTATTTGTCAAACCTTTATCACCGACATCGAGATTGGTCATATATTCACCAGTGTGAAAATTATAAAGTGGCACTACAGGTCTCCAGTCCTTATTTCTATAAAAGTCACCATTGACAGCAAATTTACTATACCAAGAAAGACCTTTAAGTAATTTAACATTTGTCCAAGCTTGAAGATTTCCAGAATAATCCCTCAATCTGTTAAACACACCATTTTCGGCAATTGCTACAGGATTTTTATTGTTGCTTTCGAAGAGGTAAGCTTTATAGCTATATCTTCCACTTCCATCAGGAAGGTATGGTCCATAGGTTGGTGCTTGAGCGAGAGTTGAAAGGAAAATATCGCTTCCACCGGAACGCGGACTGTTTCTAACGCCATGCTTAAAAGATAGATTGGTACCGAAAGTTATGAAATCATTGATATCGGAAGTAATATTTGACCTGAAGTTATAACGTTGAAAATCAAATCCTTTCATAGTTCCAGGTTGATCTACATAACCTAAAGAGACGTTATATTTTGTTTTACCTTCGCCACCATTAAAGGTGAGGTAGTGGTTTTGAACAAAAGCAGGGTTGAACATGACATCTACCCAATCTGTATTTGGATATTGGTTTCTGTCGGTAGCATTTTTATAAGCATCGATAATATCTTGAGGATATAGTCCACTTGGCATATTGGAATTTGTTTTGGCTTCATTCCAAAGCTCCATGTACTCTGCAGAATTTGTAATAAATTCCGGTAATCTGGTAACATCATGAACATTTAACCCGAGTTGATAGTCTACTTTAGTTTTACCAGCAATTCCGGATTTTGTTGTTACGATAATAACACCATTGGCGGCACGGGATCCATAGATAGAAGCAGAAGCGGCATCCTTCAATACGGAAACATTTTCAATATCATTTGGGTTAATATCGGAAAGTCTTCCTTCTACACCATCAATAAGCACCAAAGGATTAGATCCAGCGCCACTGAAAGTACCTTGTCCACGAACCCTAATGGATAGGCCTTCTTCGCCGGGTTGTCCGGAGTTTTGGACTACCCTAACGCCAGGCATTTTACCTTGTAGCATAGATCCTGCATCGGTAACTGGTCTTTTTGTTAATTCATCTCCGCCTACAGTTGCAACAGCACCTGTAAGATTTACCTTTTTTTGTTGGCCAAAACCCACGACCACCACTTCATCAATTTCTTCGTCTTTAGATGCTAACTGAATGTTAACAATTCCAGAGGAACTAACAGTTGATGTTTGAGTTTCAAAACCAACTCCAGTAAACTGTAGTTTATCATTGATTTTGGCTTCAATAGTAAATTCACCATTTGCGTTTGTAGACGCTACAGCATTGGATTGCAGGTTTCTTACCGTGATGTCAGGAATAGCAACGGCTTCATTATTTGTAACTCTTCCGGTTACTTGAATCTGCTGCTGAGCCATGAGGCTTACGCTGGTCAGAAGACATAAGACCAGCGAAAGCAAGGCTAGTTTGCTTAGCTTAATTAGTTGTATCATGTTAATATTATTAGGTTTATATTAGCCTCAAAATACAAGTAATTAAGCCTCTACAATCCATGTAAATTAACTTCAATTAATCCAATATTAACTTTTTTA
>JBEBTR010000082.1:0-14670 GCA_040393725.1 Sphingobacterium endophyticum
TAATTCAAAACCTAAATATTTGGTATTTGATTTCTAATAATTGTAATCTGAAATTATTAAAATAAATTTTACTGAATCAATAGTTTTTTTAGTTTTGCAGAATATTAATTTCTTTTTTACCCATATACAAACTATTATTAGCTATCAGACGAATTTACTTTAGGTAAAAAGATTTCCACCAAATTATTGATGAAAGAAAGAATTAAAAAACTTGTTAATAAAAACCCATTTTTAAAGGATTTTATAGATGATATGCGTGAAAAGAAGAAGCGATTATCATCTAATTTTGACAAAAACATTACGGGGAAAGATAATAATCTTAAAATAGACTCCTCAGCTATTTTTAATAATTGCGTTATTGATATTGATGGAAATAACAACACTGTTATTATTGATAAAAACTGTCAATTGAATAATTTGAAGATTCATATTCGTGGTAATGAAAATCATTTAGTTCTTAATCAAAGTGTGAAATTCAATGGACTCTTGTGGCTAACTGGCAATAAAGGTAAAATAGATATTGGGGCTGGAACAACTACTGAAGAGAATGTGACGCTCCAGATTTCTGAGGATAATTTAAGTATTCAGGTAGGAGAGGACTGTATGTTTAGTAGTAATATTCATGTTTGGACTCAAGATTGGCATCACATTTATGATTTGGATGGAAACTTAATTAATGAATCCAAAAGTATAATTATAAAAAATCATGTTTGGATTGGATATGATTCTAAAATCTTAAAGGGGGTGACAATTGGAAGCAATAATATCATCGGTACAGGTGCAATTGTTACCAAAAGTTATGAAGAAGAAAATGTAGTTATCGTAGGAAACCCTGCACGAATAGTAAAAAAGGGTATTACATGGAAGAGGTAAAACTCTTTTGAGATTAATATATCTTTCTAAAATAATCTACATATTATCCATTAATAGGACATTGAATTTATGTCCATCAGGATCAGAAAAAACAAAACCATAATAACCGGCTTGGTCCCGCAAAGGTTCATTAATTATACTTCCTCCAGCATCTTTTACGGTCTTATAAAATTCATCTACTTCATTTTTTGATTCAGCAGATAATGTAAACATTATCTCATTACTATGTATCGGCCAAGAGGGAAGGTAATTGTCGATTTGAGAACCTTCTTGGAAATAGTGAATAACAAAATCATCTTTTCCAAATTTAAAGCTTGCTAATCGAGGGTCTTTGTTGTCTCCATTAGGATTAAATCCTAATTCTCCATAAAACTTTCTCGTTCTTTCAACGTCCTTGACACTGAAATTAGCCCAAATCATAGATGCATTCATATTATCTTTTTTAGACTTTATAAACACCTAATAAAAGCATATTGTTCAATTAAGAACAATATGCTTTGTTTGTTAATTAGCAGAAGCATAATTCCAGAATGTGTCTTCTTCTTCGATTTTTTCGGAGAATAACCAAACTTCTTTGATTTTATCATTTTCAATTCTGAACAAATCAATTCCGTCCATTGCAGAACTTCTATCGTTCTTTTCAGCTTTGAAATGGATAGTAGCAGCAACTAAGTCACCATTAACTGCAATATATTTTAATGCATCAATTGCAAATGTTCCATTGCTCCATTTAGAAAAATTTCCAAGGTGATTAAAGACTTCTTCTTTTCCAAAGTAAGTTCCCGATTGCACTGCATTTCCTGGTTGATGCCAAACTATATCGTCAGAAAATAGTTTACCTACGGCTTCTAAATCTCCCTGACCTAAAGCGTTGAAATAAGATTTAATTAATTCTAAGTTTTTAGACATATCGTAAAATTTTAAATTTCTATTATTTCATACAAATCTCTATATTCACATTATATATGTCAAGTACATACCTAAAAGTATGGTACTTACTTAGATTAAATAATTGTTGATTATCAGATGGATAAAATTGAATTAAATATTTCTGATGAGCATTGTCCATTAAGGAAATCTCTTGAAATCATTGGCGGGAAGTGGACTATGTTGATTATATATCAAATAAATAAGCGCACAATTCGTTATGGGGATTTAAAACGTAGTGTTGTAGGGATCAGTGAGAAAATGTTGATCAGCCAGTTGAAGTTTTTAACTGAGAAAGGCCTGGTTCATAAAAAGGCATATGCTGAGATACCACCAAGGGTGGAATATTCGTTGACAGACTCAGGGAAGGAATTATTGCCTGTTATTAATAATATTATTGATTACAGCCTCAAGCATAATTTATAAGATATGGCGATTAAGAATTTTGGATATCATCTGGTGGAGTTTGAGGATATCGAATCAAAGGTGTTTTATACCCAATATCTTCCTGAAAGTAAGAAAAAGATAGGATCCGTGATCATTCTACATGGAATGCAGGAGCATAGCGGACGATATGATGAATTTGCAAACTATTTAGCTAATCATGGACTAGCTGTATTAACATATGATCATCCAGGACATGGGAAAACTGCTCGAAATAAGGATGAATTAGGCTTTCTTCATAAAAAGAAGCCTGGTGAGTTATTAATAAAAGTTGGAATATCCATGTCAGAATTTTTTAATGCTCAACATCCTGAATTACCTCATTTTATTCTTGGACATTCTTTAGGCTCATTTATTACCAGGAATGTAATTCGAGAGATTGGAAAGCAAATTAGAGGAGTAGTTTTGGTTGGAACTGGTTCCTCCATGAATGGAGGGTCAATTGGCACTTTTTTTCTCGGGTTGCTAAATAAAGTTTCAGCAACAGTTCGTTCGCAATTTATGAATGATAAGTTTGGACAGATTAATAATGCCAAGTTCAAGGATGAGCCGAATTTTGAAGACCTGAACTGGTTAAGCTTAAGTGAAAGGAATAGGCAAAATTATCTTGATGATGAATTGAGCGGGATTGACTTTTCCAATAATGCTTTCTATGGAGCTGCGCAGGTTGCCCATTGGGGTACAAAGAGTAATTGGTACAAGAATGTTCCAAAGGGTTTGTCTTTTTTATTAGTAAGTGGCGAAGATGATCCAATTGGTGATTTTGGAAATGGAGTCAAACAGACCGTCGGTGATTTGCTTAAAAATGGGAATAAGGATGTTTTATTTCACCTTTATCCAAAACTGAGGCATGAATTATTAAATGAAGAAGTAAAGAAGGAGGTTTACTTTGAAATTCTGGAATGGATTCAGGAGCGGGTTTAATCTATGTGAATACTATTGACAATAGGTTGTCATTAAATCAGTTTACTTTGAAAAGTTAATCTGAATTCAAAATGGAAAAAGAAACAATTGAGTCATTTTATGTTATAGGAATTGCAGTAAGGACATGTAATACAGATGGTAGCGCAGCACGGGATATTCCTGCACTTTGGGGAAGGTTTATGGCAGAAGGTTTGGAATCTAAAATACCTATTAGGTTGGATGATGCTGTTTATTGTGTGTATACGGATTATGAAGGTGATTATCAGTATCCTTATGTTACCCTTCTTGGCTGCAAAGTTAAAAATTTAGATTTCATTCCAGAGGGGATGGTTGGGAAAGAAATCGCAAAATCCACCTATGTGAACATAAAAGTAGAGGGAAATATTTCCGGAGACGCAATATTTAAGGCTTGGACAAGTATTTGGGAATCTGATATAAAAAGGAGCTATCAAGCAGATTTTGAAGTCTATTCGGCAGAGAGCTGTCAGAATGAAAATCCTTCAATGGATATTTTTGTATCGATAATATAGTAGAGATTTTGAAAATAAAAATTCGCCTTCTGCATTGATCCGTAATTAGATCTTTTTTGGGGCAATGCAGAAGGCGAGTTTTTTAATAATTTACTTTAATAATATCATTTGCGTAGTCTTTTACCAATTGAACTTTAAATCCTATTTGATCTGTTTTGTCAAAAAGTTTTCCAGTTAATCTTGTAATATGGTTTTCTTTAAAAAAGATATTTGCAATCTTTTTGGAAAAAACCAGCTTTTTGTCGAAATCATAAACTTGTATTTCGTATTCCTGAACATCTTCAGTACCATAAATAATTGACCTAAGTGAGTTGCCAGATTTAATGTCCAGTGAAATTGTCTTAAAAAGTAGATACCTAGGTTCATCAAATTTATATATACCAAATTTGAATGGGTAAATCCTTGAAGGTAATTTTCCTCCAAATAATATGTAGCCAATATTTTGGGGGATTTCATCTTTAATAAGGATTTCGATCACAGAATTTAATCTAGATAAAGAGATTGGATATTTCATTAAATCGGATTTAATATGAAAATCATTAATTCTTAATACGTAAGATTCTGGATTGTTAATGATAACTAATCCATTGAATTTATAATTAAACGTGTTGAGGTCTAATGATTGATTTTCTATATCCTTTGGGTCAGTTATTATACTACCCCAATGAGCTAAGATTCCAAATTTGAATCTTCCTTTAGGTGTATTAAAGGTATAGAATTCTGAATCGGTTTTTGGATTGTCTTGAACACTTTTAAATCTTTCAGTTTTGATTTCTATCACGTTGTTTTCCAGATCTTCAATAAAGTAACTTAAAGTTGGTTGCTCTAACATTGGCCTTGGTTTATTAGAGTAATAGGTCATGCGTATTAATGTTAAAATTTTGAAAATAATTTAATTACTATGAAATAATAGTTAAAAATATAAATTAAAAGGTGAAAAAACCAAAAATTATAGAATACAAATTTTCCACGTAGTCACAAAGTGTAGGAATTAAAAGTGCTCCTTGTAATTTTAACCTATATATTCATTTGCAACAGGCTTTTATTGGTATCTTTGTATTTTAAATAATTAAAGGAGGTTTCTATTGGCAAATATTGGAGTGATAGGTAGTGGAAGTTGGGCAACTGCCATGATAAAAATGTTGACCGACAACCATCAGGATAAACAAATCAATTGGTGGGTTCGAAAAGAAGAAGATATTGAATATATTGAGCAATATCATCATAATCCATCCTATTTGAGTGCTGTTGAGGTAAAATTGGACCGTATCAGTTTATTTTCAGATCCTAAAGATGTTTTTGCAAACTCTGATATCATTATATTAAATACCCCGGCCGCCTACCTTGAAGATGCATTGAAAGATCTCGGTCCAGTAGATTTTCAGAACAAACTTTTGGTATCAGCGATAAAAGGGATTGTTCCGTCTATTAAAATGATAGTTGGCGAATTTTTGAATCAGAAATTTCAAGTTCCATTAGAGGATACAGTTGTTGTTGGGGGGCCTTGCCATGCTGAGGAAGTTTCTCTTGAAAAATTATCGTATTTAACATTTGCATCAAAAAACACGGCAAATGCTGCTGTAGTTGCACAATATTTTCAAACGCATTATATTAAAACTGTAGTATCAAATGACCTTCTAGGTGTAGAATATGGAGCTGTATTAAAAAATATTTATGCCCTTGCATGTGGAATTTGCCATGGCCTAGGTTATGGAGATAATTTCCAGGCAGTATTAATATCCAATGCAATCCGAGAAATGGAATATTTTGTAAACGCGATTGATCCGCAACCTCGTGAAATTAACCAATCAGCTTATTTAGGTGATTTATTAGTAACATCTTATTCGCAGTTCAGTAGAAATAGAACTTTTGGAAATATGATTGGAAAAGGGTACAGTGTGAAATCCGCACAATTAGAAATGAACATGGTTGCTGAAGGATACTTCGCTTCAGAATGTATACAGGATATAATTTTGGATCACCAACTAGAGATGCCGATTTGTAATACCGTTTACAATATTCTATATAAAAATCAATCAGCAACTGTAGCTGTAAAAACATTAGCAGATAAATTAACATAGATGATTAGCAAAGAAGAAATTGCGGAAAAATATAAAGTTATTCAGAATGAGATTACTGAAGCATTAGAGGCGTTGGATGGAAAAGCTCGTTTTGAAGAAGAAATTTGGAAACGAGAAGGTGGTGGTGGAGGAAGGACACGTGTTATTCAACATGGGGATATCCTTGAAAAAGGAGGGGTAAACTTTTCTGCCGTTCACGGGCAACTCCCTGAACAAATTAAGAGAGCTTTTGGAGTTGATGAGGATGAGTTTTTTGCTACTGGAGTATCTATTGTTATCCATCCCAATAATCCTTGGGTTCCTATCATTCATATGAATATTCGTTATTTCGAATTGAATGAACAGATCCGGTGGTTTGGAGGAGGAATTGATCTAACACCTCACTATGTAGATGAAAACGATGCTCGTTATTTTCATCAAGAATTAAAATCGGTTTGTGAAAAATACTCTGCTGAATTTTATCCTAAGTTTAAAGAATGGGCTGATAATTATTTTTATATCAAGCATAGAGAAGAAACAAGGGGTATTGGAGGAATATTTTATGATAAATTGACAGCAGAAAAGGCAGGCATTTCCTTCCAAGAGATTTTTGATTTTTCCTGCGATTTAGGAAGGTTATTTCCAAAGATTTATACTGAATTAGTCAATAGAAGTCGCTCGAAAGAATATACTGAAGCAGAAAAGAACTGGCAATATTTAAGAAGAGGACGCTATGTTGAATTTAATTTGGTATATGATGCCGGTACCAAATTTGGATTAGAGACCAACGGAAGGATTGAATCTATTCTGATGAGTCTGCCTGAACAAGCCAATTGGTTTTATAATTTCAAAACCGAATCGGGATCTAAAGAAGAAAAAACACTTTCTCTATTGAAAAAAGGGATAAGCTGGGCTTAATACATATTGATAACCATATTCAATGATAAAATTCGAGAGATTTACTCTTAAAAATGGATTGAAGGTATTGGTGCATGAGGATCCTCATAGTCCTATGGCATGCATGAATATCCTTTATAATGTTGGGGCAAGGGATGAGCAAGAAGATAAAACTGGTTTTGCTCACCTATTTGAACACCTAATGTTCAGTGGGTCGGTGAATATTCCAAATTATGACCAACCATTGCAACGTGTAGGCGGAGAAAATAATGCTTTTACATCTAATGATATCACAAATTATTACATTACACTTCCTGCAAACAATATTGAGACAGCTTTTTGGTTGGAATCCGACCGTATGATGGGTCTAGCTTTTAATGAACAAGGGCTTGAGGTGCAGCGAAATGTTGTTATTGAAGAGTTTAAGCAAAGATATCTAAATCAACCCTATGGGGATGTTTGGTTGAAACTTAGAGATTTGGCTTATAAAGTTCATCCATATAAATGGGCAACTATTGGTAAGGAGGTTAAACATATCGAAGATGCAAAAATGGAAGATGTCAAGGCATTTTTCAATAAATTTTACACCCCAAATAATGCCATTATTGCGATCACTGGAAATGTGAAGATTGAAGAAATCAAGAGATTATCGGAAAAATGGTTTGGAGATATTGCAGCAGGAGTTCCTAATCAGCGAAACCTTCCAAAAGAACCCAAACAGGAAGTTGCTAGAATGGAAGAGGTCTCTGCAGATGTTCCTGTAAGTAGCCTATATATTGCATTTCACTCGGTTGATCGAATGCATGCAGACTATCAGATTATCGATATGGTAACCGACATTCTAGCTAGAGGAACTTCCTCAAGACTATACCGTCGCTTAGTAAAAGATAAGAAGTTGTTTAGTGAGATCAATGCTTATGTTTTAGGAAGTCTGGACAATAACCTGGTTGTAGTTGAAGGAAAACCTGTAGAAGGTATTTCTTTGGAAGATGCGGAAAAAGCTATTTGGGAAGAATTGGACTTGATTAAAAACGAATTGGTTTCGATTGAAGAATTAACCAAGGTTAAGAATAAGATTGAATCAACCATTGTATTTGCTGAGCTTTCCATATTAGATAAGGCTATGAATCTTTCTTATTATGAATTATTAGGTGATGCTGAGCTTTATAATAAGGAGGTTGATAAATATTTGAATGTAACTGCTGAAGATATACAGCGAGTTTCTCAGGAAACTTTTCGTCGGGAGAATTCCTCAACATTAATGTATAAGGCTAGAAATAAGGAGGTTGCTCATGTTGAATAGAATAGATGCTCCATCGGTTAACGGTATCGGTGATATTTTACTAGAAAAACCTGAAGAGATTCTTTTCAAAAATGGACTTAAGGTTTTTGTGTTTCATGCACCCGAGCAAGAATTAGTCAAGGCAGAATTTGTATTTAAAAATGTCTTTGAGGGACCTGAAAATCCTGTAAGAAATACAGCTTTGAGTTCAATGTTAAAGGAAGGGACTCAATCTCTTAATAGTGCACAGATAGCGGAAAAAATTGATTTCTATGGTGCTTATTTGATTCCAGAATTTAGTTTTGACCACAATGCTTTAACACTTTATACCTTAGGAAAGCATGTAGATGCGGTATTGCCTATTGTGAATGATATTCTAAATCATTCTATTTTCCCTCAGCAGGAATTAGACACTTATATCCGCAACAACAGGCAAAGCCTACAGATTTCGATGGAAAAGACCGACTTTGTTGCAAGAAGAAATTTTTATCAACAATTGTTCGGGTCAACTAGATATGGTCAATCGGTAACGGATGAACTATTAAAAGGTTTGGATAGAGAAGATATCATTAAATTGTATAGGCAACAGATCCAACCTAAAAATGCGACTTTATTTCTATCTGGAAATATTAGCCCAGAATTATTATTCAGCTTTAGAAGTTACTTTGAAGACCAATGGGAAGGGGATACCGAAATTCATCATAGTCCTTATATTCAAAAGCTTGACCAATCCCATGAATTACTGAAAATCGATAAGCAAGGAGCGCTTCAATCATCCATTCGATTAGGTAAGGTAGGAATTCAAAGATCCCATGCAGATTATCCGGCTCTTCAATTTGTCAATACCTTATTTGGAGGATTCTTTGGATCAAGGTTGATGAGTAATATACGAGAGGATAAAGGATATACCTACAGTATTGGATCAATGATTGCAAATCTGAACCATGCAGGATTTATTTCCATTGTAACAGATGTGGGGTCTGAATATACCGAAGATACCTTAAACCAGATTGCTTTGGAATCGAAGAAACTCAGGGAAGAAAAAGTAGGCAATGATGAAATTGAGTTGGTAAAAAACTATATGCTAGGTGCGATGCTTGGAAGTTTAGAATCCATCTTTTCCCATGTAGATAAATTTAAATCAGTTTATTATTCAGGGATGAATCTCGATTATTACACGTATTACACTAATGTAGTGCGTAATATGAATGCAGATCAAGTTCAGGATATAGCCCAAAAATACCTATCCACTGAAGATATGGTTAAAGTAGTAGTTGGGTAGATGTTTTTGAGACATAAGACATAAGACATTAGACATAAGAATTTAGAAGTGTGATAGTTTTTAGAAAACTATTTCGGCTTTCTAGGCCAAAAGACAAAAGACATAAGAATTTAGAAGTGTGATAGTTTTTAGAAAACTATTTCGGCTTTCTAGGCCAAAAGACAAAAGACATAAGAATTTATAAATGTGATCGTTTTTAGTAAACTATTTCAGCACTTATGTCTTATGTCTACTGTCTACTGTCTATCCCATCAAATCCCTTATAACCACGGAAGCTAATGTTCCTCCAAATGCTGCTGGTAAATAAGACATAGTACCATATGCAGACTTTTTGAAGTTACTACCGTCTGTGTAGAGTAATGATTCTTTATCTGGAAGTTCTGTTGAAAAAACTGCTTTCACACCTTTTTTAATTCCGTGTTTCTTAAGTTTTTTACGGATGTGCTGTGCAAGCTTACAGTTGTAAGTTTTACCGATATCTGCCACTTTGATTTTGGTAGGATCTAACTTGCCACCTGCACCCATTGAGCTTACAAATGGAATTTTTGCATCCAAGGCTAATCTGATAAAGAACAATTTTGGAGTAATACTGTCTATGGCTTCTACGCAATAGTCTGGTTTTAAGTCCAGTAAACTTGGGATATTTTGTGGTAAGATAAATTCTTGGATTACATTGAGTTGTAATTCTGGATTGATGGCCAGCAAACGTTCTTTCATTATTTCTGCCTTCGGTTGGCCATGATTTGTTGCTAATGCGGGCAATTGTCTGTTTCTATTACTTGGATCGACCGTATCTCCATCAATAATTGTCATCTTGCCCACGCCAGAACGCGCAATAAACTCTGCGGCAAACGATCCTACACCACCCAATCCTAAAACCATGACATGAGAATTTGCCAATTTTTCCAGTGCCTCTCTACCGACAAGAGCTTCGGTTCTTGAGAGCCATGATATATCCATCATTCCTATATTGTATAATTAAAAACTCGTTTGAAATTCAGCAATATTTGCTGCTTTAGATCCTGCAAGGGCAGTTTTCTAACGCGGCAAAAATAAGCATAAATTTCAGAGATTTTTGCATTCTTATCGTCACATTCTAAGAAAAGACGATCCAAGGGAATGTTGTTGATGACCTCTTTCATTCCACCTTTAAGGATATGAGGTCCAAGGGATAGGTAATATCCATTTTCCAATAGAGATTCTGCCAATGCCCAGTTTTTAGAATAACCGTGCATCATTACCGGTACCTGATTATGTTTGTTGTTTAGTGCCGCATAAACCTCTGAGTAGGCACGTACGCAGTGTAGAATTAAAGGTTTGTTTACTTCGTTGGCCAATTCAATCTGCCTTTCGAAAGCCATTAATTGTCTGTCCCAAGGTGTTCCTGTCATTTTATCAAGGCCACACTCGCCAACGGCAATAACACCTTCCTTCTGTTGGTACATTTTAAGAGTTTCGAATTGTCGCTCAAAATTCTCATCAATATACCAAGGATGTATGCCAGCACTGCATGGAATTCTGTAAATAGATTCTTTTGAAACAATAACATTAGGTAAGGTCAGAACTCCTGGGTCAGGTTCAGCATGCTTATGTGTATGGATATCTATGAATAACATCTTAATTTTATTCTAAACTAAGGATATTTTACAAATATTAATCCACTATTTCGCAGCGTTCAAATTCCAAAACGATAATTCCGGAGGTTGTATCAATCTTAAATCTTTTTCTGGAATGGTCATTGTCAAAATTCTTCTCTATATCTGGTACAGATTCGGAAATTTCGAGAATTACAGGATAGCCTTCATGAGCAATTTCAGAACGTGAATAATGGGTAACGTGGTCAAACCTCATCTTTCTTTCAAAGGACTCATGCGTTGAATCTTCATCAAGTATTAAGGTGACAAATAAGGTTTGCGTTTTAGAATCTTCTTCTGTCCTAATTATTTCTGCTCCTAAAAGGGAATCAATATCTTTAACCATAATGCTATAATATCTAGGTTTATCTACATTTATAACAGCATAGATGGAAATTCGTTTTTAAAAAAATTTAATTATTACTGAATACGAAATTTTTCGTTTTCAAATCTTCTATAATTAGTTTCATTAATTCTTTGGGACGGTCAGCAATAAGTTTATTCTTTATTTTTTTGATAAAAGGATGGTTCTTCCCTGAAGATTGGAATTCATGATGAGAGGTGTTATTTTTCTTATTGAACATATTGCCTCCTTGTTTTTTGTGTTTATAGTGGTCTAAATAATTACAACTGGATGAGTTCCAGAATTGTAAGTGCTATAATAAAGTTAATATAATGCATTGGTATTATCAATAGATTTCAAGAATTTAAGGTTAGCATTTCTATTTGGTTTTGGAATCCATATCTTCGTTACAAAATTTGGAAATTGCTAAAAATAGCCCACCATACCGCTTATATTCATCCTTTGCCTGAAGGTCATCGTTTCCCTATGATGAAATATGAGCTTATTCCAGAACAACTTTTGTACGAAGGATTGGTCAAGGCAGATAATTTTTTTGAACCAGAAATGGTCGATAAAGAAATTGTCTATTTAGCTCATGATAAAGATTATGCCGATAATCTATTAAACCAAACTCTTGATCCTAAAATGATCCGTAGGATTGGTTTTCCAATGTCTGAAACTTTGGTTCAGCGAGAACTGTATCTAATTGATGGAAGTATTAAAGCTTCTTTAGAGGCAATGAAAACTGGTGTTTCATTTAATACTGCTGGAGGTACACATCATGCTGGTAGAGATTTTGGGGAAGGCTTTTGCCTCTTAAACGATCAGGCCATTGCGGCTGCATATCTATATGCAGAAGGGCTGGCAAAGAAGATTTTAATCATTGACTTGGATGTACATCAAGGAAATGGTACTGCCCACATTTTTGAGGACCATCCAGACATAATAACCTTCTCGATTCATGGCGAGAAGAATTTTCCGTTTAAAAAAGAAAGTTCCCATTTTGACATCCCTCTTCATGATGGAGTTGAAGATGAAGAATACCTCAATCTTCTCAGTGATAAACTGCCTGAGTTATTCAATCATATCGAACCAGACTTTGTATATTATCAGTCGGGGGTGGATGTGCTTGCAACCGATAAACTGGGGAAATTTAAAATGTCCCTTGAAGGTTGTCGATTAAGGGATGAGATTGTTTTTCAAAACTGTAAGAGATTTAAAGTTCCTGTGGAGGTAAGTATGGGTGGTGGATATTCCATACACCTTAAGGATATCGTCAATGCTCATGTCAATACCTACAGGTCCGCAATAGATATTTACGATTTATAAAAAATTAATATGTTTTTTCACCAAGATGCTAGTTTTCTGAACCTGATTATTCATCACGTCGGAAATAAAAGCCAAGACGAGTATTTTACCTTATCTGAAGAAGAAGTAGATGTTAAATCGGATGAGATATTAGCAGATTTACTGATGCAATATTTTATGAAACCCTTTGCTAAGGCTAATGAAGTCTATCGTTTCTATCATCCTAATGACACATTGGATCTTAACGAGGTTTTCTACTTTACAAGACAATATTTTAAAGGGGAACTTCCTTTTATTGAATACTCTAAGTCTATTGCAAAATTTCTTTATGAAGTTACTGAGCATCCGAAAATCAAGTCCGGGGAATTATACGTTGTTGCCTTGGATAATGTTCAGATGGAAGGAGAGGAGCATAAGGCTGTCGGAATCTTCAAATCTGAAAACAAAGAAGCTTATTTAAAAGTCTACAGTGAAGTCAGTGGGCTGGGTCTTAATTATGAAGAGAAGGCAATCAACATCAATAAACTGGATAAAGGTG
This sequence comes from Sphingobacterium endophyticum, assembly GCA_040393725.1. Classification (GTDB taxonomy): domain Bacteria; phylum Bacteroidota; class Bacteroidia; order Sphingobacteriales; family Sphingobacteriaceae; genus Sphingobacterium; species Sphingobacterium endophyticum_A. The sequence continues at coordinate 13,043 of JBEBTR010000082.1, forward strand.
TTGTTATAGTCAATACAGAAGAGGAGGAAGGATATAAAGTTTTATGTGTCGATCAAACAAATGGCTCCGAAGCTGTGTATTGGAAAGATGATTTCTTGAAATTAAAAACAAGAAATGACAATTTTCAACAGACAGGTAACTTAATGAAAGTTTATAAAAACTTTGTTAATGATAAGATAGATGAAGTTTTTGAAATGGATAAAGCTGACAAGATTGATCTGATGAACAGGTCAATGAACTATTTTAAAACCAAGGAAACTTTCGTAGAGGATGAATTTAATGAGGAGGTTATTGGAAATCCAGAAGCTATATCACTATTTAAAGACTACAAAAGCAATTTTGAGGATGAATTCGAAACCTCTTTTCAAACGAATTTTGATATTGCTGCACCAGCAGTAAAGAAAATGGCAAGCAGCTATAAATCTGTCCTTAAATTAGATAAGAATTTTCATATTTATGTCCATGGCAAGAGGGAGCTTTTGGAAAAAGGATATGATGAAGATAAGGGCATGAACTATTATAAATTATATTTCGAAAACGAAGATTAAGAATGAATAATACGAAGTCTAATATAATTTTTTATAAATGGATTGGGATAAGTATAATCTTGATTATTGGGCTTCAATTTTTTCAATCTAATCCTAATTGGATTGAGCATTCCTATAGTCGGGGCTTTTATCCAACCTATTCTTATATCCCTAAAATTTTGTTTGGTTGGATTCCCTTTAGCATTGGTGATATCCTTTATGCGGTGATTTTTATAGGGTTAGGATATTGCCTTATAAATGCCATCCTACAATTATTTAAAAAGAATGTAGGTCAAGCTGGAAGGCAGCTTTTGAAATTTATTGCCCTTGTTTTAACATTTTATGTCTTTTTCTATGCAGCTTGGGCATTAAATTACTTTAGATTGCCAATCAGTAAGCAGCTTGACCTGAAAGTTGATACAATCCTTTTAGAAGACCATTTAAATGTGTTGGACCAGCATATCCTAATGGCTAATTCCTTAAGGGATCATTTGGACTTATCTTCCCAGGATCGGGGAAAAGCAAATCGGATGGTTGAAGAATTAATGGGGAAGGACGAGCAATTTAAAATGCTTTCGAAATCCCAGATTAAAATTAAAACCCCGCTCATTGGCTCCTTGGCTTCCTATTTTGGGGTTTCTGGATATTTTAATCCATTCAGCAATGAAGCACATGTAAATGCAGATATGCCATTGACAAGCTATCCGTTTACAGTCGCCCATGAACTTAGCCATCAGATGGGGATTGGCTTTGAAGATGAATGTAATTTTATTGCCTTTGTTAAATTAAGAAATGTAGATGATCCCTGGTTTCAATATGCCGCATATTATGAAAGTTTGAATTATTTGCTGAGGACATTGTACCTCGTAGATCAAAGTCGATTTGAAGAATTCAAAGCAAAATTATCCCCAAAGGTGATCGCCGACATTAAAGCGGACCAGGAATTCTGGAAAAGATATGCAGGTTGGATATCAGATGCCTCTGGAATATTTTACAATCAATATTTAAAACATAATAACCAAGCCGAAGGAATGGCAAGGTATGGGATGGTAAGTAGGTTGATCATAGCTTGGGAGAAAAAAAATAGCCCTGCTAATTAGA
>JBEBTR010000083.1:0-14458 GCA_040393725.1 Sphingobacterium endophyticum
ATATTTCTTTCATAACGATTCTTTTTATGTATCGTTATTTCAGGACGAGACACTAAATCTAATAAAAAAGGGAAGTTAAATTTTAACATCCCTTTTTCATTTTATTGAATGACCTTTTTTAAAATATAATGGTCTTTAAGTGGTCCGTCAATTGGATTTCCTTCTTGGTCTAAAGAAAATAATTGATTTTCACCAACTTTAAGTTTCATGTTGACTTCTTTTCCAACTAAATGTACAACACTACCGTTATTATGCCACATAAATTTACCGGTGTCTTCAACTTTAGTATCTCTTTCTTGATAAATACCTTTATAACTAAAAGTTTCATCAGAATTTAAAGTAATAGTAGTTTCAATACCTGGACAATCGGCACAAGGAATGACTCCGGTATAACTACCTGCCCAATCAACTGAATTTTGTGAAGTATGTGTAGTATCTACGATTGTGGAATCGGATATTCCCATTGAACTTGAGTCTGTAGATTCCAATTGTTTTTTTGCATTCGAGGTACATGAAGCAAAAGATATTAATGCGGTGGCACTTGCCAATAACCAAAGGTTTTTCATACAAAAATTATTTTGAACAAATGTACCCAAAAACTAAGCCAATTGAAATTTCATCAAAATAATTTTACAATTAATTTTCTTTTAAAATAAAAAATGCTGATACTAAATTTTTAGTAACAGCAATTTTTTAATTATAAACCAATTTTAATATTGATCTATGAAATATTTTAATAAGTCCGTCGTTGTAACTATTCCTACAAGATTTTCCCCTTCAACTACCGGTATGGAATGGAAGGAAACTTTTGATAATGTTTCTGCGACATCCTTGATATTTGTTTCAGGACCCACCGTAACTGGCGATTTAGCCATTAGTTGCGGAATTGTGTACATATCATATACAACCGTCTCAATATCGTCCTCTTCAGTTACATCGGCATAACTAATTTTTAATAAATCTGAGTAACTGACAACCCCAACTAATTTCTGACCTTCTACGATGGGAAGGTGGCGAATGTTATGTTTAATAAATAATTTCTCAGCATCATAGAGATTGTCCTGCGGTGTTAATGTTATTAACTCCTTTGTCATTATTTGTGAAATTGGAACCCTTTGTTTCATGATATTTGTTATTAGTGGTTTTCGATTTACTATACCCAAATATCAAGAACATCAAGCATCAATTCCAGGATAGAAATTACTTCTAGATATGATCCTTCCCCGCATTATTTTGAAATAATTTTCGTATTTTAAGAAATTATTACTGTTTCCAAGTAATTTGTTGATATGCGGCTTCCCAAAACTTATATTCTAAAATACTAGCCGTTTGAAATGCCTCAAACATCTGTTTTTTAATTTCTTCAGTTGTATTATCGGCCATCCAATCTGTATAATCCTTCGCTCTTTTTACACCTTCAGCAAATTCTTCACCACTATACGTATTTATCCAATTTGTATAAGGATTATGATTTTTTGATTGATTTTCAAGGATATAGTCACCGACTTTTTTGTAAATCCAAAAGCAAGGAAGAATAGCAGCTATAGATACTTCAATTGGTTCAAAAGCAATATTGCTTTTGAGAAAATGAATATAGTGATGGCAAACCGGCTCCATAATAATACCTTGATTGGCTTGAAGTCCAAATTCTTTAAAATATCCTTCATGTAAAGCACTTTCAACAATTAGTGCATTTTTTCCAAAATCGAAAAAATCTAATGCCATTTGGTTATTTTTTGCCTTTGAACCTAAAGCAGCGAGTACTCTCCCGTAATGTTCCAAGTACTTTGAATCCTGTAACATATAGAATTGAAATTTTTCCAAAGGCAGCGTTCCATCTTTTAACTCACTTATAAAAGGCATTTTAATTATTTCAATAAATAAATCTTGTATGTTATTCCATGCCTGATCAGTCCATTTCATATTTAATTAATTTTTGAGGGTTAAAAAAATGATTTAATGGTCCATGTCCTTTTCCAATCAAAATGTCCTTACTACCTAAAATAGCACTGTTCACATATTCAAGGGATAACTCGGTGGATTGTTCGAGATTATATCCTCGCGCAAGAAAAGATGCTAATGCTGATGATAAAGTACAGCCAGAACCATGTGTATTCGTAGTATCAACTCGTTTTGATTCAAAATATTTAGAAGCCTTCCCTGTTTGAATAAGGATGCTTGTAAGAATTTCCGAATTTAGGTGTCCACCTTTCAATAATGCAGCTTTACAACCTAAGGATAATACCTTCTCGGAAACCTCTTCCATTGATTTTAAACTTGATACCTTTTCATTTACAAGGACAGACACCTCATCTAAGTTGGGAGTAATCACTGTTGAAATAGGAAATAGTAATTCTTTTATGAATTGAATAGTATCATCATTTATTAGCTTATGCCCACTAGTTGAAACCATTACAGGATCGAAGACAATAGGTCCCTTAAAATCCTTTAAAAACTCAGCTATTATTTCCACTAACTTGGAACTGTGAACCATGCCAATTTTAATACTATCAGGATAAATGTCTTCGAAAATGCAGGCCATCTGTTCGCGAATTGCTTCATCTTGGATTTTAAATATATTTCTGACTCCTTGAGTATTCTGAATTGGCAATGCTGTTAATACATTCATTGCATAGCATCCTAAAGAGGATATAGTCTTACTGTCTGCCTGTATTCCAGCACCACCACTTCCATCGAAACCAGCGATACTGAGTACAGTAGGAACAGTATATTGTTTATTTAAATTCATTTCAATAATTCTTTTAATATTTGCGCTTCCTTCCTTGGATCGGTACTACCACAAATGGCAGAAACAACAGCTATGCTGTTTGCTCCCGCACTGAACGATTCCTTTGCATTTGTTCTATTCATTCCCCCAATTGCAATCAATGGTTTTTGTGTTCTCTCCTTTAAATTTTCGATGCCTTGAATTCCCCAAGGAGTAACTGTATTTGTTTTTGTGGGAGTTTTAAATATCGGACTAACCCCTAAATGATGCGTGGCTTCTATTTGCTCGTTATTTAATTGATTAAGATATTCTAACGACCAACCAATATGCATTTTATGTCCATATTCAGAAGCTATCTCAATAGGTTGTATGTCAGATAATCCGACATGTACACCCCAACAGTCAATTTCGTTGGCAATATTTGCGGCATCATTGATTATTAATGGAATTTGGTACTTATCAGTTATTTTTTTGAGCGCTATTGACTTTGCTAGATAGTCTTGGTATGCGATGTTCTTCTCTCTTAATTGGATAATATCAACACCTCCTAAAATGGCTTCTTCTGCCACTTTTAACCAGTTTAATTCCTTACAGTCAGTTTCAGAAATTACGAGATAAAGTGGATATGGGAATTCAGGATGGATTGGCATATCTTTTTAGCTTCAGGTTTTCCGAAATCTGTTCTTTGCTTAGGTTATATAAGGAGTCATATAATTGAAGTTGCAAGGATCCTGGACCTTTTGATAGGTTAGAAGCTAATTCTCCTGCTAGGCTAGTTATTCCAATTCCGGCAACAGCTTCTTGATATGGATCATTATTTAATCCAAGAAAGGCTCCAGTAATTGCTGTAGCCGTACAGCCTAGTCCAGTTACCTTAGTCATCATAATATGACCATTTGCTATTTCTGAAATCTCATCCTTTGAAATAATAAAGTCCAATTCCCCAGAAATACAGACAATGGATCCATAGATTTTATTAAGTTGAATCCCTGCGTCTAAAGCGGTAGAGCTTGATTCTGTACTATCTACACCTTTGCCTCCAGAAGAATTGAAATTTTGTAAAGCAATTATTTCTGATGCATTGCCCCGAATTACAGTAGGCCGTAATTCAAGGAGTTGTTTTAAGGTTTCATTACGCAACGACGAAATACCTGCACCAACCGGATCAAGGATCCAGGGTTTTCCAATTTCATTAGCCAATTTTGCAGCTTGTAACATACTATCAGCCCAAACTTGGCTTAAAGTTCCAATGTTGATGACTAAGGCATTGCAAAATCCAAGAACTTCATCAATTTCTTCTTGGGCATGGACCATAATAGGAGAGGCTCCTAATGCTAACAATGCATTGGCAGTATTATTCATTACAACGAAATTGGTAATATTTTGAACGAGGGGAGTTTGTTCTCGGACTTGAGTTAGCAAATTGTAAATGTTGTTTTCCATTAATTGAATTTTATAATCATTAATGGTTAAAAGGGAGGGAAGGGCATTATTTGCCAAGCGTTTCATTGCTTTTCCCTACGCCGGTTTTAACCGTATCAGGTTCAAAGGGACTCTCTCAATTCTTTTCAGAATACCCCTAAAGCCAAATCAAATATAGTCCAAACAATCTGTAAAGTCAAATTGCAGGAGGACTACTCAATTTATGAACTCAACAATAATTTAATCCTAAGGATAGTATCCCTATCTTTTTGTTTTTCGCTTTCACTCAAAATCTCCCATGGGATTAAGGAGGGGTGAAGCTTTAAATTATCATCTCTTACTTGACCGAAATCCCAACCATTGATATAGCGGTGAGCCATCCATCTATTATGTTCAATGATTGCTAATCTTTCAACTTCTTCAGTTGTAAAGGTCATTTCATTTGGATCCTTTATTGGCCAGTCCTTGCCTGTTAATAAGAATTTATAAAGAATATGATCAGCTTGGGCACGGTTTGCGTCTTTTGCGTCTTCTCGTAAAGTTTCCCAGTCTGAGGTATAAATGGAACTTTCAGAGCTTGCTCCAGATAATAACTTCCTATAATCATCATGTATAGCCTGTGCTAATTGGTCTTGTTTTTTTCCTGTAATAAACTCCCCATTACAGATATCTTCCATCTGGCCAAAGAATTTAATTCTATCCGAATCCTCTGAGGAGCGCATTAGTTTCCTTAATCCAATCCCTTCGGCATTTAGTACATAAATCGGAAAATTATGGAGCTGTGTTCTATTTAATAATTCTAATGCTGCATTTAGATTTTCCTGGTCTTCATCAAAAGCTGTTATAAATAAGGTTTCATTTCCTTTGGAATGTAATTCTTCTTCTTCTATGATTTCATTAAAAGTGCCTTGAAAGGAATGAAAACTAATAGGAAAAATATGCTGAGCTTTGGGATACTGTTCATTAAAATAATTGCTGTCTTTCTCCTTATTCTCCGAATAGATTGATATTTGAAGGTTATTATCTGTTGATACATGAAATATTCTCATGGCCTGTATGAGCATAGCCTTCGCAAATTCACCGTAGCCCAGAAAAACAACTTTTTTGATGTTACTGATGTTACTTCCCTGTTTTTTTAGGTCCAATGGAATTTGGGAAAAGAACTGACGAGCTAACATTTTATGTATATTGAAGAAATGTAATTTAATATTGCTGTTCTGAAAATGTATTCCCGTATTCTTTACCAAATCTATTAGCCTAGGATTGCTAATGTGCAAATAACAATTCAAGTGGTTTTGACATTTTGAGTCATCATAAATAGCTTGTACTGCTTCAATGATTTCTATGACAGTTTGCTCATTTTCTAAGAATACAATGAAAGTTGATGCTCTTTTAATCCCTGCCTCCAAGAGAGTGGTTTCTTCCTCTGCATTACCAATTATGACAATATGCCCCAGCTTTTGTACCGAAATGATGTCTGCATGATCTGTTTCTTTTTCTAGGGCAACTCCCTTTTGATTATAATCCTCTTTAAGGCTTTTAAATAGTTGACGACCCTTTTTCGAAATTCCGACCGATATTACATGATCTTTTTTAAAGGATGCTTTTAATAATTTGAACTGTTCTGAAAAGATTTTTTGAATGATTTTATAAGCACCGAAAATAAGGATGCCAATCGTACAGATTTTAGCAACTATCAGTTCCCAAGGAACATTATTAGCTTCTAATCCTGATCCAGAAGGATCACTTCCAAATGCAATTTTTATTATTCTATAGATTCGATCTGGTAGATATCGTAAAGAGTTGCTTTCAGGATAGAACTTAGATAATCCAATCCATGAAATAATAATTAAAAATATTACAAATGCTATTCCTAACAGACCTTTTTGTCTTCTTGTTATCTTCATATTGTTTATTTGCTAAGGTGTTGTTTAGCTTCATTTAAGATTGTTTCTACCTCAGCCTTTAGTGCTTTATCTTTAATTTTGATCAATTGTGTTTCTGTGATTTCAGCAATTCGTTGACCTATGATTTTTGTGTCTGGGTTTTGGCTAAAATAATTGGCTACCATTGCTCGAGCCAAAGGATGGTAGTCATAAGTCACTGCCAACATTTGTAAGTTTGCATCATTTTTAATTGGATAGTTCTTTCTTAACACATCCAATGTTTTTTCTGGTGAATTAGGAGAAACAGATCTTACAAAAGGATCCTCAAAGTACCAAGTATTATATTTTCCGATGGTATCTGTATAGTTTAAAATTGCACCCGTTTCATTATCATATTTCTTACCATAGAATTTTTCTAAGTCCTTCGCCAATTGTTCTTTAGACATATTTACCTGACCTGGAACCTCCCAAATATTGATGACCAATCCGCTTAACAATGACTCCACAGTCATTATTTGCTTGTCATCTGGCATCATATAAATCCCATCGAACTTTTGATTTATAAAAGGCATAGTTAAAATATTACCGGTTTTTGCATCGACGACTTTAACAGCATAATCAAATCTTTCAGCATCATCTTGGACAAAAATCTTGGAATCATCATTTGAAAAGTGAAAATATTGTGAGTTTTTGCTTATACGTATATTTTGACCGAAAGATTTTTTACTTTCTAAGTTCCATAAGCGCATATGGGTAGCATCTTCTGATAAAGCCATAACATTTCCTTCGTTATTGAATACAATAAATGGAGAAGCAATAGTTTTTACATCAAGCTCTGATTTAAAATCTTTTGTATTTAGTAATCTAGCATTCCCATTATTGCTAACAATTAATAAGTGTTCACTGTTGGGGCTAAATGCACCACTGTTGATGGTTTCATTACCTTCTGCTAAAACTTTTTTAGATTCAATATCCAATACCCTCCAACTGTCAGGTTTTACCATTATAATTTTTTTGAAATCTGGACTTACGGAGAACCCCGGAATTTCCTGATCCATCTCAAATTTTAAAGTTTGATTACCACTTTCAATATCCCAGGCAGCAAAACTTTTAGGTCCGGTACGAGCCAATACTTGAGTTTGATCATTATTGAAAATATATGTTTTTACCTCAGAATTGAAAGGTTTACCAATTGGTTTTCCTGTTTCGGCATCAAAGAAATAAGTTTTTCCACTTTTTCCTTTGACAAGAATCTTTTTGGTTTTGGGAAGAACTAAGAATAGCAATATTTCTTCTTGAATTTTGATATAATCTTTTTCTTTTTGGCCAGACTTTAAATTTAGTTTGTCCAAGGCTTGCTTTCCCTTGTATCTTAGAAAAACATCGTTGTTTGTTATCCCTGGTGATGCATGCTGAAGTCCAGATTCCTCATAAAATTGTGAAACACGGAGTGGAGAAGTTTTTTTGTTCTCAATAAATAATTGTGAATTATTGCTGACTAAAAATTGAGTCCAGTCTGCTGATGTTTCATCCTTTGCTATTAAACTGCGCTCCAATATTTTCATCAAGTCAGTCAAAAAGAAGATATTTCTAGGTAAATCCGAGGTTTTTATGACAGAACCAGTGTTTAAATCAACTTGTGAAATCTTTACATTGTCACCAATAAAAAAGTTGCCCTTATCTGTAAAACCATAGAATGTTATTGAAAATGGTTTCGGTAAAAACCATTCTTTTCCGGTGGCTTTATTAAAGTAGAAAATACCATCGGGATTATTATAAGCGATTTGGTTTCCATCAATACTGAATTCGGGAGCTCTTAATCCTGATTTTACCGTTTTCTTAAAGACTTCTTTGGGAACTTCGTTCGCAAGGTCAAAAACCCGTATTTCATTGTTATTATTGATGGTCTGTTCAACAAAGAGTGTTGTAGAACTTTTATCAAAATAGGCAGATGTTGGAACTAATTGCTCAATGTTAATTAAAACCTGTTCTTGTTTTGTTTCTGTGTTGAAAAATATAACCTGTTTTGATTGCTTGTTTATTACGATATATTTCGAATCTGGCGACACCGCTGTCAATGAAATATAACTACTATCAAGATTAGGTCTTAAAATCTCTTTTTTATCATTTAAGATATTATAACGCACGATTTCTAAACCTGAATTTATGATATATGCATTGTCTTTATGGTCAAATTGGGGAAATCTAGGCTGGTTTGAATATATATCATCTTTTTGGGCAATTAATTTTCTGTTTATAGCATCCCATACCTGAAGGACATATTGCTGATTTCCGGCACTTGCAAATCCAACAAGCCATTTGCCATTTGGTGAAAACCGAGTCGTTCCAATATTCACATTCGGCATTCTAATCAAATCCTCCTGAACCGCTAACATGGATTGAGCAAATAATGCAGCACTTTCATCACCTCTTCTCGTTGCTTCAGCGATGTAAGCTGCGCCATCTCCATATTCACTTTCCGTAAGTTTGTTAATCCCTGATGCATAAAGTGATTTTGCAAGATTTCTTAATGCTGAATTTCGTTGTGTCCAAGCAAAAATCCCTGCTAAGATGGCGATTATTCCCAACGCAGCTATTGCAGTTGCAATTCGTTTAATGTTCTTATTCTTTTGCTTAATTTTTTCTAATTGATACGCTTGGTCACGTTTGGTTAATTCTGCTAAAGGAACCCCTAATATTCCGGCAATTATTTTTAATAATGCAAGATCCAATCGTTTTTTATATTCATCAACTAAACCCTTAATTTGATGGTTTGGAACATTCGTCTCTTGTAAATGTCTTCGATATGCTTCAGCAGATGTGAATCCTTCCTCTGAGGTGTTAGGAATTCTAACATCAGCGGCTAAAACTTCCTCTGGTTGATCGAAATGGATTTTCCCTGCTTGATCAATATTATATCTTAATTCATCTGGAAAACATTGTGCTTCCGTGGTTTTCTCTCCATATTCAGGTTCTCCTTTTATAATAAGAGCCATTATTTTCTGAGACTTACCACTTTGCTTAAAATATCTCAGTTCATCACGAACGTATGTAGATCTTGCAGATTTGGGCGAGCTTAAATAAATTAAAAATTCTGCCCGATCTAAAGCAGAAGTTAATGAACCACTCAAACTGGAACTTGCTGAAAGTTCTTTCTCATCTTGAAATACGGGATATATCTGTCTTGGGATTTCCTGCCCTTGGGAATTCTTCTTTCCTATTAAATCTTCAGGAATTTCATAGGTTTCTAATGCATGATGTAACCAATCTGCCCATTTTCTACCTTCTCCTTGATTATCACTATGACTGTAACTTATGAATGCCTTATATTGTTTTGTTAGGTCCTTTCCTTGATTATCCATAAATATGATTTTGGTCGTGTATCAAAATCTTTTTGTCAAAAATCAATCCTAATTCTAAAATATTTTGAATTTTTTTTGATAAAATTTATTTTTAATACTTAAAATCTTTAATGAAATATCAATTATTTTTAAAAATGTTGAAACTTATATGATTTAACACAAAAATATTTTTGGAATTAATGAGCATACCTTCAAAACTTCTGTAAAAAAAATATAATAGTAATTTTTCTTATCCTAATCTTTCTTACCTTTAAAAACCTTTTTAAAACATACGATTATAAACAGACATGAGAATATTATTTGATCGTATAGTATGTATAGAAACAAACGAAAGCTCTATAGGGCTTTAGGAGTGTCCCTTTTAATTAGCACCTCACTTCTTACAGCAAAAACTGCTGTGTCAACAACCATTGAACAAATTCAAACGGACACTGTCAAAATCCTATCTGTTAAGAAATTAAACCCAAGTACGGTACAGGTAAATTTTAACAATAAGGAAATTATGTATCTGGATTTTTATGGAGATAATATATTCAGAATATTTCAGGATAATAAATCGAGTGTCATTCGGGATCCTCTTGCTGAACCTGCCGCTAAAATCTTAGTTGATAATCCAAGGAAACCAGTTCATGATTTGAAAATTAGAGAAAAAAATTCCGCATGGACGATTTCTACCAAGGAAACAGGGTTTGAGATTGAAAAGAATAGTGGATTATTTAAGATTTATAATCTTAAAAATAAACAGTTGGTTACCGAATCTACAGCTCCTGTAATTTTCAATAAAAAGAAAGTTATGGTAACATTAAAAGAATCACCTGAAGAATACTTTTATGGCGGGGGAGTTCAGAATGGTAGATTTTCTCATAAAGGCAAATCCATAGCAATTGAAAACACAAACAATTGGACAGATGGAGGGGTGGCATCTCCAACTCCTTTTTATTGGTCTACTAATGGTTATGGCGTAATGTGGTATACCTTTAAAAAGGGTAAGTATGATTTTGGAAATACTGAAAAAGGTAGTGTTAAACTTAACCATGATTCAGAATATCTTGATCTCTTTTTTATGGTCAGCGATTCGCCGGTAGGGATTTTAAATGATTTTTATCAATTAACTGGTAATCCAATATTATTACCCAAGTTCGGTTTTTATCAAGGTCACTTAAATGCTTATAATCGTGACTATTGGAAAGAGGATGATAAAGGAATTTTATTTGAGGATGGGAAAAAATATAAGGAAAGTTCCAAGAATGAAGGTGGAATCAAAGAATCTTTGAATGGCGAAAATTCTAATTACCAATTTTCAGCAAGAGCTGTTATTGATCGTTATGAGAAACACGATATGCCATTGGGTTGGTTATTGCCGAATGATGGTTATGGAGCAGGGTATGGCCAAGAAAAAACCTTGGATGGAAATATTCAAAACCTGAAAAAATTAGGCGATTATGCAAGAAGCAAAGGAGTTGAAATTGGTTTGTGGACCCAGTCCGATTTACACCCAAAAGATAGTGTTGAGGCTTTATTACAGCGTGATATTGTAAAAGAAGTTCGCGATGCCGGTGTCCGTGTTTTAAAAACTGATGTTGCCTGGGTAGGTGCTGGATATTCCTTTGGTTTAAATGGTGTCTCAGATGTAGGTCATATAATGCCTTATTATGGTGCTGATGCTCGGCCATTTATTATTTCATTGGATGGTTGGGCAGGAACCCAACGTTATGCCGGAATCTGGTCGGGTGATCAAACAGGTGGACAATGGGAATATATTAGATTTCACATTCCTACCTATATCGGATCTGGATTGTCTGGTCAGCCGAATATTACATCGGATATGGATGGGATATTTGGTGGTAAAAATCCAAAAGTTAATACCCGGGATTTCCAATGGAAAACATTCACCCCTATGGAACTTAATATGGATGGTTGGGGATCCAATGAAAAATATCCTCACGCTTTGGGTGAGCCTTATACTTCCATCAATAGAAATTACCTTAAATGGAAATCTGAATTGATGCCGTATGCATATAGTATTGCTAAGGAGGCAGTAGATGGAAAGCCGATGATCCGGGCATTAATGTTGGATTTTCCCAATTCATATACATTTGGTCCATCTACCCAATACCAATACTTATATGGGCCATCCTTATTAATCGCTCCAATCTATCAAGAAACGCAGGCTGATACGCTTGGAAATGATGTTAGAAATGGAATTTATTTACCGGAAGGAAATTGGATAGATTACTTTTCTGGGGATCTATTTCCAGGAAATATTGTTGTCAATAATTTTAAATCCCCAATTTGGAAAACTCCTGTATTTGTAAAAGCAGGGGCAATTATCCCAAGAACAAATTCAAACAACAATGTTCAACAAATAAATAAATCACATAGAATTTATGAGTTTTATCCGGAAGGGAACTCTCATTTTTACGAATATGATGATGACGGTATTACTCAGGAATACCTAAATAAACATGGAGTATATACTTGTATTGAATCAAATGTTATTGCCAATGAAAGGCTAAATATTATAATTAACGCTACTGAAGGTAATTACAATGGTTTTGAAAAAAATAAGAGTACTGAATTAAGAATTAATGTCACTTCAAAACCGAAAAAATTGAGCCTAAAAATTGGTAAAAAGAAGTTGAAATTGAAGGAAGTAAATTCACAGGAGGAATTAATTGCAGGATCTAATGTCTTTTTCTTTCAAGAAAAGCCAAATTTAAATGAATTTTCAAGCACAGGCTCTGAGTTTGAAAGTGTTAATATAATTAAAAACCCTTTATTATTGGTGAATACAGAAGTTACTGATGTTTCCCTGAATCCAATATCATTACAAATTGAAGGTTTTGTTTTTACACCTGAAAATAAGTTCAAAAAGTTAACTGGACCATTAACTGCTCCAATTTCCGTTCAAGTTCCTGAAGAGAATACAAAAGCTTATTCTTTACAACCTAAATGGGAGAAAATTGCCAATGCAGATTATTATGAAATTGAATTTGATAGTTTAAACTATAGTTATATTCAGGATGATCATTTATTATTCGAAGGACTTAAACCTGAAACTATATATAATTTTAAAATCAGATCGGTAAATAAAGATGGTTTTTCAGAATGGAAGGAATTCCAAAAAAAGACTAAATCGAACCCATTACAGTTTGCGATAAATGGTTTAACAGGAGAAACTTCGGTGCCAAACCAAGGTTCTGAGGGGATAAATAATCTATTTGATTTCGATGAGGGGAACATGTGGCATACTAAATGGGGTCAAAAGGCAGTTCCATTTGACATGGTCGTAGATTTAAATAGCTTCAGTACTTTGGATAAGTTTGAATATCTACCTAGATCTGGAAGAGGTAATGGAATTTTATTAGAGGGAAGGGTGGCAATAAGCAATGATAAAGAGTCATGGACAGAAGTGGGAGGGTTCAAATGGGATAACAATGACAGCATGAAAGTTTTCTCATTTAAAGATGAGCCTCGAGCTAGGTTTGTAAAACTTTCTATTACCAAAGCAGTTGGCGATTTTGGTTCAGGACGAGAATTGTACGTTTTTAAAGTTCCTGGGACTGATAGTTACCGTCCAGGAGACATTAATAATGACCAATTAATTGATATTAACGATTTAACTTCTTATACTAACTACACGGGTCTGAGATTGGGTGATGCAGATTTTGAGGGATATGTCGGAAACGGTGATATCAATAACAATGGTTTGATTGATGCTTATGATATTTCTGCTGTTGCAACTAAATTAGAAGGTGGCGTTGAGCTTAAAGATGATGAAAATTTAGGCGGTACATTCAGCATTTCTGCGTCAAAAGTCAATTATAACAAAGATGATATCATTGATGTTCAGGTGAAATCAAATAATTTGAGAGATGTAAATGCATTTTCCTTTGCCTTGCCATATAGTCCACAAGACTTTGAATTTGTGAAGATTGATAATCATTTGGTAAAGCAAATGAAAGATTTAACGAATGATAGAATGCATAGCAATGGTCAAAAAGCCTTGTATCCAACATTTGTTAATCTTGGTGATCAGGAGCAGTTAGATTCAAAGGACGGAGTAATTATTACTATTAAATTAAAAGCAAAACGCTCCGGAAAGTTCACCTTGAAACCTAAAGATGGTATAATCGTGAGTAAAGGATTGAAAAGTATAAAAATTGAGATGTAAGATTAAATATTGCAAATAAATAAATTGATATTATAAAAAAGAAGAAGATCCACATTTGCGGATCTTCTTCTTTTTTACAATATAGTTATCATCTATGCTAGAACGAATTGTAGGTCTGCTTGAAACTTAACATCATCACTTACCATAACACCACCAGTTTCTAAAGCTGCATTCCAAGTTAAACCAAATTCAGTACGATTAATTTTTCCTGTTACTGTATATCCTGCTTTTTGATTTCCCCAAGGATCTTTACCAATACCACCAAATTCAACGTCAAAAGTAACTGGTTTAGTCACATCTTTAATTGTTAAATCACCTGAAAGCTTATATTCACCATCATCAGTTTTTTTAATGCCGCTTGATACAAACTTGATATCAGGAAATTGTGAAACAGCAAAGAAATCTTCACTTTTTAAGTGTTGGTCACGTTGGCTGTTTTTTGTATTGATAGAATCAGCTTTAATATCAACAGCTACTTGTTGAGCTGAATCAAGTTGATCGCTATTGTTATCAACATTCACAGTGAAGTTTTCGAAATGACCTTTAACAGTAGAGATCATCATGTGTTTTACTTTAAATTCGATTTCGCTATGTGCGCTATCTAAGTTCCAATTTGCCATAATATTTTTTCTAATTTTTTTCTATTTGTTATTGTTCAACAAAGATGCACTGATAAATGTTTACACACATTGATGTATGTTAAGAAATAAATAAAAATGTAGAGATTTATTACTATTTGAATAAATCCTTATAAAAATTAAATAATTGATAATGAATTACTGACGAAATTATGACGGTTAAAATCTGTTAAAGCTATTTGATTTATTGAATCGCATAGTATATTTGCCATCAAATGAAAGCGATTATCACATTTGTACTATTTTTC
>JBEBTR010000084.1:0-14430 GCA_040393725.1 Sphingobacterium endophyticum
GGAAAGATGTGGTGTTATCAACATTTTGGCATTGTACCGGATGTTATTTCTTTTGGCAAGAAAACACAGGTCTGTGGAATTTTGGCGAACAAGGAAAAGTTCGACCGAGTTGAAAAGCATGTTTTCCAGGAGTCAAGCCGCATCAATTCAACATTTGGAGGTAACTTGGTGGACATGATCCGTTTCAAACTAATTTTGGAAATCATTGAAAAGGAAGATTTGGTGATTAAAGCGGAAACCTTAGGAGCCTATCTACAGGTAAAACTGAAGGAATTATCAGAGAAGCATCCATCCATCAGCAATGTTCGTGGAAAGGGACTGCTTATCGCGTTTGATCTACCAACTTCAGAGATTCGAGATAAATTCATTCAAGATGCAATGAAAGAGAATATGTTAATATTAGGATGTGGGGACAAATCAGTAAGATTCAGGCCACATCTGACGGTTACGAAAGAAGATTTAGATAAAGCGATATCTATAATAAACAAGGTGATTGATTAAGTAAATTAGGGACCCCGATCTTAGGATTGGGGTTTTTTATTTGAAATCATTAGTTTACAATAGGTTATCCTTAGGGTATTTACATAATTAAAAGTTGTTCAAAATTTGACAAAAAATAGGAGAAAGAGATGGGTTTAAAGAGTTAGTGATTGCTGTCATTTTTGTACATTTGTAGATTATGTCGGATATTATTCAATTGCTTCCTGATTCAGTAGCAAACCAAATCGCGGCGGGAGAAGTAGTACAACGACCAGCATCCGCGATTAAGGAACTTATGGAAAATGCTATTGATGCAGGAGCGGATCATATAAAACTTATTATAAAAGATGCAGGGAAGTCATTGATTCAAGTCATTGACAATGGCTGTGGAATGAGTGTGACTGATGCTAGATTATGTTTCGAGCGTCATGCGACTTCAAAAATCAGGAAAGCGGAGGATTTATTTGCGATACGTACGATGGGTTTCCGTGGGGAGGCAATGGCGTCGATAGCGGCGATTGCGCACGTGGAACTTAAGACGCGAAGAGTTGAAGACGAGTTGGGTACGATAGTAGAAATCGAAGGATCGGAAGTTATTCAACAATACCCGGATCAAGCGCCTGCCGGAACCAGCATCTCCGTCAAGAATCTTTTTTACAATATTCCAGCAAGGAGGAATTTTTTAAAGAGCAATTCGGTTGAGCTCAGACATATCATTGATGAGTTTCAGCGCATCGCATTAGCGCATCCACAAATATTCTTTACTTTTCATAATGATGGCAATGAAATGTTTCATCTTCCAAAGGAAACCCTAAAACAAAGGATTGTACATCTGTTCGGGAGCAATTACAACCAACGGTTGGTTCCAGTTGAAGAGACAACGAGTATCCTTAATATCAATGGTTTCATAGGAAAGCCGGAATTCGCAAAAAAAACACGTGGTGAGCAATTCTTTTTTGTAAACAACAGGTTCATTAAAGACCCCTATTTGAACCATGCTGTGATGAATGCCTATGAGGAAATCTTAGCAGCTGATACCTTTCCATTATATGTTCTGTTTATTGACATTGATCCTTCCAAGATTGACATCAATGTACATCCAACGAAGACAGAAATTAAATATGAGGATGAAAAGGCTATTTATGCGATCTTGCGTTCGGCAGTAAAACGGAGTATTGGTCGCTACAACATCGCTCCATCATTGGATTTTGAGCAGGAAACGGGATTTAACAATCTCATAACTCCAAAGCCCTTGGACGAGATCCAAGCACCTACGATAAACTTCAACCCGAATTTCAATCCATTTGATGATGGGGTTAGAAAACATACGAGAAGCTATATTGCACCGGAACATGTAGAACGTAAAACAGCCATCCCACAGAACTGGGATAGTTTGTATCAAATAACGGAGAGTGAGGAAAGAGAACAATTAAGTCTATTACCGACCGAAGCAGATTCAAGCAATGAGACAGCTATCATTCAACCTTCGGATCAGCCAAAGAAGCAATTTTTCCAATTACACAATCGTTATATAGTATCGCAAATACATTCAGGATTTATGTTGATAGACCAACAGACTGCGCATGAACGGATATTATACGAACAGTTTCAACAGCAGCTACAGCATAATCAAGGCTCGAGTCAACAAAGTTTGTTTCCCCAAACGATTGAGCTGAATCCAGCGGACTTTGCCTTGGTTCAGGATATATTGCCTGAGATTCATGCTTTAGGATTTCAATTACGTCCATTTGGGAAAACTACGTATATTGTAGATGGAATTCCTGCAGATTTGGAAAACATAAATGAGGGCCAGATTATAGAAAAGTTATTGGAGGATTTTAAGAACCAAAGTGATTTGCGACTTAGTAAAAGGGAAAGGTTGGCAAAAAGCTTGGCTAAAAATGCTTCGATAAAACCAGGCACAAAATTGGATAATGACAGTATGTCGGAACTAATTGACAAGTTATTTGCGTGTGAATCACCGAATATATCATTATCAGGAAAACCAGTAATTATCACTTTCACCCTACAAGAGCTTGCTGAACGCTTTGGTAGGACCATTTAATTTTGAAATAAGTATATGAATAACCTCTTTGGAAATTTACCTACAATAACGAAGAACCTTTTGATAATAAATGTTCTCCTTTTTTTTGCAACACTAACATTTGAACCACTATATGGCTTATTAGGAGTATTCTATCCGGACTCTCCCAATTTCAAAATCTGGCAGATTATATCCTACATGTTTATGCATGCAAATTTTGGGCATATTTTCTTTAATATGTTTGCATTAGTCATGTTTGGTTCTGTAATAGAAAGAGTTTTAGGCCAGAAAAGATTCTTCAATTATTATTTCATATGCGGATTGGGAGCATTAGTATTACAATACGGTATCCAAGCTTTCGAAGTATCACAGATTACAGGTTCAATAATGCCATATCACAAATTCGGCGAAGAATTTATGAGAAATTTGACTTCGCAAGAGTTTGATGTTATACAATCTATATATAGAACGCCCTTAGTTGGTGCATCTGGAGCCATTTATGGTTTATTACTTGCATATGGATTCTTATTTCCAAACGCTGAATTGATGTTAATTTTCTTACCCATTCCAATTAAGGCAAAATATTTTATTCCAATTCTAATTGTTATTGAGATATTCTTAGGTTTTTCAAACTCAGGTTCCTCAATTGCACATTTAGCGCATGTTGGAGGAGCGTTATTTGGATTTATCCTCTTAAAAATGTGGGGAATCAAAAGAACAAATTATTATTAAGATTGTATCGTTAGAGATGAAAAAGGAAAATGGATTAAAAATGTTCTTTCGGACAACCTATCAAACAGGTTCTCCTATTCCATATATATTATCCATACAGATTATCCTTTTTATTTTAATCCATGTTGCGGATTTACTAGTTGAATTAAACGTTACCAATTTTCCGCTGTATGATTGGATGTTGACGAATTTAACCCTTCCGAACAGTTTTTCAGCATTTATTGTTAAGCCATGGACATTGATTACCTATCCATTTGTCTATAAGGGCCTATTCAATATTTTATTTGATTGTCTCTGGCTTTATTGGATGGGGACCACATTTTTGAATTTCCTAAACAAAAGGCAGCTACTGACAGTCTTTTTTGGGGCATTTTTGATTGGCGCCATTAGTTTTTTGGCATTGTCAGAGATTGGATTTTTGCCCAAGGGGCCATTTCCATACCTATTATCAAATTCATTAGGCTTGTCGGCTTTGGTAGCAAGTTTGATGGTTTTGATTCCGAATATGGAAATTCGATTGTTTCTGTTTGGAATTGTAAAGTTCAGGACTATAGCCATTATCTTCCTCGCTTTGGAAATCTTATATCATGCTTTAGCCAACCCTGCAGCCGGTGCATCGCTTCCATTAGCAATCTGTTGGGGGGCATTATTTATGTATCAATTACAAGCAGGTAATGATTGGAGCAAGTTCTTTACCTATAATCCCAAGAAAAAATTAAAAGTAGTTCATCAAGTTCGGAAGTCACCAACCTACAAAAGCTATAAGGGAGACTTGCCAAATCAGGAAGTAATCGATGAAATATTGGATAAAATTTCTCAAACTGGCTACGAAAGTCTATCTTCACGGGAGAAAGAAATCCTGTTTAAGGTAAGTAGAGAAGAGCAAGAATAATGTTAATTAAGAAAAAGAATTTAGGTTTTTTCAGCAAGACTGTCATGCTAGGGAACTTTGCGGCAATTGCTGCTCTTTTTTTATGTTATTCAGCGTCCATTATCAACCCTAAATCATTTTGGCCCATCTCATTTCTAGGCTTGGCCTATCTTCCTATTTTATTGATCAACATTGGATTTATTTTTTATTGGATCTTACGTAAGCCTAAATATTCCCTGTTTTCACTCCTAGCCATATTAATTGGGTGGAATTTAATGACGAAACATGTCACCATTAATTCCGCGAGTCCCGTTGCCAAAAATGATTCGTCTATACGGGTTATGACCTATAACGTGCATATGCTGGAGCCCATTTCTAAGACTGACAAGCCGGCAAAAGATGAATTTACTGAAATCATTCAAGAAGTGGATCCTGATGTTTTGTGCTTACAGGAATTTAGCAGCACCATCAAGGGAAATAAAAAATTCAGCGAAAAGATCAAATCGAAAATTAATTTTGACAGCTATTATTTTGCACCTTCCCAGCAGAATGAATACAATGCATATGGTCAAATTATCTTTTCAAAATTCCCCATCATCAATTCTGGATTAATTAAAAAGAATGAGTATGGCATCAACCGTATTATCTATGTGGATATAGTTAAGAATGAAGATACCGTCAGGGTTTACAATGTTCATTTGAGGTCATTTGGATTGCAGAGCGAGGATAAGGAGTTTATTCAAAACCCCAAGACGAAAGATGGTTCAGAAGAAACTAAGACTAAGCAAGTTGGCAGAAAGTTAAAATGGGCTTTTGAGCAACGAAGTGATCAGGCTGAATCCTTGTTCAGCCATATGGAGGAAACTAAATTTCCAAAAATCGTTATGGGTGATTTTAATGACACCCCAATGTCCTATTCGGTAAACCTGATTGGAAAAAATATGAAAAACACTTTTCAAGAAAAAGGTAATGGTTGGGGAGTAACCCATTTTGAGCTTCTACCCATCCTTCAAATTGATTATATCTTTTGTGAAAACAACTTTACAGTCAACAATTACCAAGTCGTTAAGAAAAAACTATCCGATCATTATCCAATTTACGCAGATTTAAGCATCAATTAATCAGGAATTATTGACACCAAGCATTTGTACTAATGCAGCTTCTACAAAAGCGTCATATCTGTTTTTCACTTTGAAATAAGCTTCCCTTCCAAAATAATACCTTCCTAAAAGGGCTTCAATATCACTTTGGATTAGATCATGCAAATCCCGCTGTTTTCTCGGGGAAATATTCCATCCCTTATCAGTGAGGAACTTAATAAAACTATTGTATTCAGATATTGGTAAATTATATCCTTGCAGGAAGTTCTCAATAGAATATGCAGGAAGTTTTTTGGTAAATCTACTATAGACAAATTGCTCAATTAGGCTAGATTGAACTAAATCCTTATAAAGCAAGCTAACTTCATTAGAATCTATGGGAATGATTATATCAGGAACAATTCCGCCGCCACTATAAAGTTTTTTTCCAAGTTTAGTCTGATAAGCTTGGGCGTGGGCATAGGTTGTATCTAAAGACCATAAGCCGTTATACATAGTGACATAGTCATTCATTATAGACCAATTTGGGCTATATTTTCTTTGAATGCTTCGTCCTAGGGGAGTATGGTATCTTGCGATGCTTAGATTAATTGTTGATCCATCGGAGAAATCGAATAGTTCCTGTACAGTAGCTTTTCCATAAGTTCGACGACCTATAATCGTACCACGATCCCAATCCTGTACGGCTCCAGAGACCACTTCGCTTGCCGATGCTGTTCTTTCATTCACCAAGACTACTAATTTTCCATGCGCATATGCACCCTTACCTTCGGATAAGAAATCCTGTCTCAATTCATGAGCCCCTTCGGTGTAAACCATTAATCGTTGATCCGGGAAGAACTCACTCGCCATTTTAATGGCAACATGGAAGTATCCACCACCATTATCACGTAGGTCTAATATCAGATTTTTCGCTCCTTGTTTCTTGAGATCAATGACAGCATTTTTAAATTCTTCAGCGGTTTTAAGGGAGAATCTACGAATTCTTATGAAACCTATTGTAGGTTTTATAAGGTAAGCAACATCTAAGGAGCTTACATTAATTTGATCCCGGATAGCCTTAAGCGGTCCAGGAACTTTCATGGAATCTCTTTCAATAATCATCTGTACTTCGGACCCGCGCTTTCCCCTCATCAAAGCTTCCACTTCTTCCTTGGAAACCGCTAGTCCAGCGACCTGACGTTTTCCAATCTTCAAAATCCGGTCGCCCACTTTGAATCCACCTTTGTCAGCAGGACCATTCGTAATCACACCAACAACCAATAATGTATCGTTGAGATTAAAATACTCCATTCCTATTCCTTCGAAAGTTCCTTCTAAAACTTCAGTTTGAGATTTGGATTCATTAGGAGTTAAGAAAGTAGAATAAGGGTCAAGATGGGAAATAATATGGTTAATTGCACCATTTTGTACAGAATCCATATTAATACTATCCACGTATCGACTAGAAATTAGGTCGACAACTTGTTGAATTTTATAGGAATTATCCGACAGACCGATAGGCACAAGAGATCCTCCGGTATTGAATCCTTGCTGGTCAGAATAGTTCTGTCCAAGGATCAATCCCAATAAGAGTGTTGCAGCATAAGTAGCTGCGACAAAGATATTTCGTTTTCTACCTTTTTGCATTGACGGTCTGGTGCGCAAAATTAATGAATAACCGTTTGTTTAAAAGAAATTTATAATAAATATTTTATAACAATTAGCAGTCCAAATTATAGGATAGAAAGTAATAATTCCGCAATTTTCAATAATTTTACAGATAGATGCATGAATTAGAACCATATTATAACTGGCGGGACTATTATATAGCCTCAGATGACGAGCGGAGTCCATTTTTTGGAACTGTTTATAGTGAATTTGAATACGATAAAAAGATATATAATTATCTACTTCATCCACAATGGGATTATTTTGGTTCGCAAACCCTTTATTTAAAGGTTATTTATGCAGACTATGAAAAAGGCTACTGCATTATTGAATTTATCGGGGAATGGAACGATGCCATCTACAATGATATTATGATCCTCAAAAGGGAGATGATTGATTTAATGATTGACGAGGGAATCAACAAGTTTATCTTAATTGGAGAGAACATATTAAATTTTCATTCTTCAGATGACTCCTATTATGAGGAATGGTTCAATGATATAGAAGATGGCTGGATAGCCGGGATTAATTTTCGGGAACATGTAATAAAGGAATTTCAGGACAACCATATTGACTACTACATCAACTTTGGAGAATACTTAAATAATTTCCCGTGGCGGACCTTAAAACCGAAACAGGTATTTCATCATATAGAAGAGCATCTACAAAGGAGGTTAAGCTAAAATATACGGTTAATTGACTGGCTTATTTTAGCTTAATTATCTATTTTTCCTTAGATTTGCCAATCAAAACATTGTAATTATGTCATTCAGAATAGAAAAAGACACCATGGGTGAAGTTCAGGTGCCAGCGGACAAATACTGGGGTGCACAAACTGAACGTTCAAGAAACAATTTTAAAATCGGAGCTCCTGGTTCCATGCCAAGTGAAATCGTTGCAGGATTTGCCTATCTAAAAAAAGCAGCAGCCTATGCAAACTGTGAATTAGGAGTTTTATCTGCGGAGAAACGTGATGCCATTGCAGCAGTATGTGATGAGATACTTGCTGGAAAATTAGATGACCAATTCCCATTGGTTATTTGGCAAACTGGTTCAGGAACACAATCCAACATGAATGTCAATGAAGTTGTTGCAAACCGTGCGCAAGTTTTGGCTGGAGGAAAGATAGGCGAAGGTGAACCTGTTTTGAAAGCAAACGATGATGTCAATAAATCACAATCATCTAACGATACCTTCCCGACAGGGATGCACATTGCTGCCTACAAAGCTGTTGTTGAAGTCACTATTCCTGGGGTTGAGAAATTACGTGATACATTGCAGAGAAAATCTGAGGAGTTCATGAACGTGGTAAAGATTGGTCGTACGCACTTAATGGATGCTACACCACTGACCTTAGGTCAGGAGCTTTCAGGATATGTTGCGCAGTTGAACTATGGGATAAAAGCCGTTAAAAACACATTAGCTCATCTTTCAGAATTAGCTTTAGGAGGAACAGCAGTAGGTACGGGTTTAAATACCCCAAAAGGTTATGACGTATTAGTTGCTAAATATATAGCTGAATTCACTGGTTTACCATTTGTGACGGCAGAGAATAAATTTGAAGCATTAGCATCTCATGACGCTATAGTTGAAACACATGGAGCATTAAAACAATTGGCAGTTTCATTAAATAAAATTGCTAACGACATCCGTATGTTGGCTTCAGGGCCTCGATCAGGAATTGGAGAGATCATTATTCCAGAAAACGAACCAGGATCGTCGATTATGCCAGGCAAGGTAAATCCTACACAATGTGAAGCACTAACAATGGTTGCTGCTCAAGTTATGGGTAATGATGTAGCAATAACGATAGGTGGCACGCAAGGTCATTACGAATTAAACGTATTCAAACCATTAATGGCAGCTAACTTCCTACAATCAGCAAGATTACTTGGCGATGCATGTGTTTCATTCGAAGAACACTGTGCGATTGGAATTGAGCCTAATTATGCACGAATCAAAGAGTTAGTAGACAACTCCTTAATGTTAGTTACAGCATTAAACACAAAAATTGGTTACTATAAAGCTGCAGAGATAGCTCAGACAGCTCATAAGACAAATTCTACATTAAAGGAAACTGCTATTAAATTAGGCTATGTTACTGCGGAAGAGTTTGACGAATGGGTTAAACCAGAAGATATGGTTGGCAGTTTAAAATAAAATAGTGAATAAAAAGAGCAATACATATTCTCAAATAAGAGCATACCTATCTATCATGGTAGGTATGCTTTTTGTTTTTGCAAGTTGTCAGCGACATACTGATATGCAAGGTGAAGGAGAAGATTATTTACAAGGGATTTGGGTTCAGGATAGTATTCCAGGACAAGATCAAATGCTGAATTACACCCTTTACCAATTTAAGTTCACCTGTGATTCGGTCTATGCAGAGATGCAGGTTAGGAATAAGGTTCAGAGTATACCTGACAGCTGCTATAATAATGGTAAGTGGACTGAATATGCAAAAGCTGTTTATTCTGTTCGCTCGGATAGTATGATTGTAGATGGGGTATACACCAAACCCAATGGGAAGCAAAAGATTTCAGGTTGCCATAAGCATGGAATTTACGGGCCTAGGTTTTTGATTAAATTCAAAAGTAAGGATAGCCTAGTTTTGGAAAACAGGTTTGAAAGTAGTCCTATTGTTTTACGCAAAACCACGGACCTTAGCTGTGTTCCTAAAAAGCGTTGGGAATTATAAGGGGATAAAATCAGAAATATCAAATAAAAAGAAAGCCTAAGGATTTAACCCTAGGCTTTCTTTTTTTATAATAATTATTTTTTCCCCTAATTGATCAGACGAGTATCATCTGAGGATTTTAGGATATGGTTTTTTAGTTCAGTTTCTGCCTGCAATAGTTCACCTTCAGCAACTTTACGTTTCTCACGGCCTTCACGCTGAATTCTTAACACTTCCTCAATGGTTGTGATGATATCTGTATTCGCTTTTTTGATGGTATCCATATCAATGATACCACGTTCGGTTTCTTTAGCGACATTAATTGTTGCATCTTTAAGCATTTCAGAATTTCTTTTCAGCAACTCATTAGTAGCATCAGTTATTGCACGTTGAGCTTCCAAGGCACTTTGTGCATGTGCAATACCCAATGTCAAAACCATTTGATTTTTCCACAATGGCAACGTATTAACAATACTAGATTGAATCTTTTCCATTAGAGAGCTGCTATTGCTTTGGATCATTCGGATTTGAGGCGCAGTCTGCAACACCACCATTCTAGTCAATTTCAAATCGTGGACTTTACGCTCAAAGCGCACAACATGTTGTTCCATGTCCTTATATTCCTGTACCTTATGTTGGTCACCAGTTGCTTCAGCTTCAGCTTTTAATGCAGGTAATGTCGTAGTTAATACTTCTTGAAGCTTTTCTTCTCCCGCCTGAATATGTAATGAAAGGTCTTTGAAATACTGTTGATTCTGAACAAATAATTTATCAAAGATATTAACGTCCTTCGCTAAGTTTTTATAATGACCTTCGAGCTTTAATTCAATAGAGTGAATATTCTTTTCAACGGATGCATATTCAGTACGCATCCTTCCTATTTTCTTTTTGATATTATCAAAAAAAGGCAATAAAGGTTTTTTGTTAACTTTATCATCGAACTCACGAATTTCAGAACGGAGATTAACAAGAATATCTTCTGCACCTCCAAGATCTTTTGTTCGTACCTGTTTTAATATTTCATTTGAAAAATTACTGACGTTGCTTTGAGCACCGACGCCAAACTGGATGATATCCGTAGTTGATGTTAAGTTAATTTTGTCTTTATATTGTTGAATAAGTTGTTTTTCCTCTTCGGAGAAGTTTACTTTTACCTCTGAGGGCTTATTCTGATTTTGATCATCAGCAAGGTTTGTCAAATCTAAATTTGCCATATTATTCTTTTAAAAGGTTTCTACTTTTGAGGGTTTGAATGTAAACATCTGTTTCAGCAGATACATCCAACATACCCATTTTAAACTGATTTGTTACTTCTTGTTCGACGGCTATTGCAGCTTGGCGAATAACATCCTCCAGTTTTCTTTTGGATTCTATTGTAATACTGTTATTCAGTTTTGCATTTTCAAGCTCATCATATTGCATTAAGACATTCACGATAGTCGAATGCCTGACTAAAAACTTTTCAGCTTCGCGTTTATCTTTTTTCTCCAACAATTGGAAAAGCCTCAAAATATTGTCGATATCCTTAAGGATTTTAGGATTATTAATTTCCTTTCTCCAATGCAACAATCTTTCGACAAAGAACTGAGGGGTATCAATTGTTGGTGCAGCAATTTCAATACGTTTTTGTGAACCGACACTAGGTATCCAATATAATTCTCTTACTTCAGCAAGTTCCATCCTTTGCAAGTATGGTCTTGCTTGGTTCAATAATAAACCATTTCCCACAATATAAGACAGAACCGAGCCTCCCAAGGTCAATAACATTGCCTGACTGAGCGCACCAAAGAAGATAACGAAAGAAACAAAAAGTCCAATCTCGACCGCTAGCAAAAGCCAAGCCGTCAGCATCCAACACCTCACCTTAGCTTTTTTTGCCTGGGACATCATCACTAATGGATGGATGTGAATAGGCAAAGGCAAGAACAGCAAGATAGAAAGTACAGTCCATCCCATTTGCTTAATCTTCCACGGTATACTTTTTTTTGTTACCAATCCCATTCTTTAAATTTAATTATTTTTATAAAAATACAGCAATTCTTAATCCAATGTAAGTATTGAATATGACTATTAGGTGATTGGCATAAAAACACCTGTCATTACGTCATTTTTGTCGGTGAATTTTCTTTAATTTTTTGAATAAGTCTTAAAGACACCTCGTAAGGAATCTGTTTTTCCCATCGGGAAATCAACCAGGCAATAAAGCTAAGATTGAAGATGTCCTTATTTTCTTCTCTCTCCAGCATAGAATAAACAGTTTGTTGGTAGGAATGTTGAAAAATAATATCAGGATTTAAAAAATATTTTTCCACCATGTTTAAAAAATGTAACACTCTAACTTCACCTACACTCGTTAAATATTGTTTATACCTACGTTTAAAACTTTTCATTCTCGACATTGCTAATTCTATATTTTCAAATTGAGCATGCAGGAGTATTTCCATTAGGTTCTTTCTTATACTCCATAACATTCCCAGTTTCTTTTCATACCAGGAATCAGAATGCGTTAATTTAGCGAGATAACGCATCGCATTACGATCATCCAGTTGAGCTAAAAACATAGCCTTACTTAAAATAAGGTCGTCCCTATCCTCTTGAGAACTTTTGACAGGGAGGTTTTGCAATGTATTTTCCAATGAATCGATCCCAGCTTTTGCATCTCCATTAAAAAAATAATTTAGTGCGAAAAGCAGATTTTGTCTAACAAATAAAAGCTCAATATATTGTTTATTCTGTTCCAACAGGCTGTTTAACTGCTTGAGATAGTTTAGGCTTTCATTAAAATTCCTGTTGCGGAGGGTAAAGTTAGCCAGGTAGTAAAGTATATGCAGATGATAAAACACCTGAGATTTTGTGTTAATTTTTTGTGCTTCAATGAATTGGTGACTTTTTATGAGATATTTTTCAATCAATCCATAGTTTTGATTAATTGCTGCATATTCATTTGCTATATAAAGGATTTGATAGAGCGATTTATAATTCATCAAATCCAGCATGTTTATATGATAATGCCTGATGGTCTTTTCAATGAGTTCAGTTAGGTTGACTACTTTAGCTTTTAAATGTATTTCATTCAGTTCCCTTCTCAAGGCAGCATAAGCAAGTCTAAGTTTAGCTTCACGCTGCATATGATTTTGGTTGATACGGAATTTTTCCGTTAAATCATTTAAATTAATATGCTCATCCAAATGGGAAAATTGCAACCGCAGTAAGAGAATTTCATTTAGATAACTGTATTGTTCTTGAGATTCAGCAAGTTTTTCGGCTTTAACTAGAGTTTTGAAACCAATTTTCACCAAGTTTCTTTCGAGGAGAAATCTTGCTACGACCAAAAATCTCAAAATATCATAGGCTTCATCACTGCTGTTTTCAAATGTTCGTTGAGATATAAAAACCAACAGGCTATCATACAATCTTTTTCTTAATGCATGATAGGCATCTTTATTTTTTGATTTTTTAAATAGATTATTTACTGATTTAATATCGTCAGTTTCTAGCAAATTAAACAATTTGACATTCTTAACATCATGTCTTTTATTTTTCCTATTTAAAAATGTTTTAAACGCTATTTTATCTTGTTCATTTAAAACTTCTATTAACTCCTTTAAAGGATCCATAATGAAATATCAGATTAAAATATGTTTAAAAATACAATTTATATCATCAGTTTATATAAGTTATTTGGTTGGGTATTAAAAAAATGCTGACGAAATTTGGTTCAGCATTAATCATTAAAACAAAAAAAAATGGAACCGCTAAATAAAAAAACTGAGGAGATATTAACTCCATTAAAACAAACGGAAGAGAGCAATAAATCTTTCAAACCAACGGCAGCATTTGTTGGGGCCTCATGGATAGCCATGTTAACAGGAATCGTTAGCTATTGTATTGGGTTATGGAATGCAAGCATGGAATTAAATGAGAAAGGCTATTACTTTGTTATCCTATTATTTGGATTATTTGCCGTAATCTCTGTTCAAAAGAGTGTTCGAGACAAGGCCGAAGGACTACCCGTAACTGAACTCTATTATGGTCTAAGCTGGTTTGCTACATTAGCATCAATTATCCTATTAATTATAGGACTCTGGAATGCAGATTTACTTTTAAGCGAAAAAGGGTTTTATGGAATTTCCTTTATTTTAAGTGTTTTTTCAGCAATTGCTGTTCAAAAAAACACACGTGACGCTAAATTATTCAAGGAAGAAAACATATAACTTAGCGGTTACCCTGCAGTGTCCAATTTGGCCTGCAGGGATTTTTAAGTAAAAAAATAAAATTGCAAACAAAATAGACGTTAAAATGGAAGATCTAGAGAGAAGAGACCTACAGGCTATTTCCGAAAATACGGATATTACAGAAAAGGAATTACAATCGATCCTAGAAGAAACTATATACCCAAAACAAGATTCATGGGGAAAATTCATAAAAATAGTTTTGTTAACCTTGGGAATAGGTTTCCTAGCAGCAGGGATCGTTTTTTTCTTTGCATACAATTGGCAAGATTTAAATAAGTTTTTAAAACTGGGCATTGTTCAAGGTCTTGTAGTTATAACGGTCTTATTGGCCATGTTCTTGAAAATTGAAAAGCTATATAAGGATATTATAATAACAGTTTCTACCCTACTAGTTGGTGTTATGTTTGCTGTATTTGGCCAAATCTATCAAACCGGGGCAAATGCATATGATTTCTTTTTAGCCTGGACTGTCTTTATAAGTTTATGGGTTTTTATAAGCAATTTCCCGCCGTTATGGATAGTCTATTTAGGACTTTGCAACCTTACTATTTATTTATATTGGGATCAAGTCGCTAGAGATTGGGATTTTATCTATTTAAGCTCTGGTTTATTTGTTCTAAATGGGAGTATCTTGTTGGTTT
>JBEBTR010000085.1:0-14376 GCA_040393725.1 Sphingobacterium endophyticum
CTCCGAATTGGAGCACAAAGATATTATTTGTTTCTTTGTAAAACAAATAAAAAATAAAATAATGTCACATAAAGCAGGATTCGTGAGTATCATCGGTAAGCCAAATGCTGGTAAATCGACTTTGATGAATGCCTTGGTTGGAGAAAAGATGTCAATCATTACCCCTAAGGCTCAGACAACTAGACACAGAATCATCGGTATAGTAAATGATGAAAACTATCAGATTGTTTTTTCAGACACTCCTGGTGTAATAAAACCGAATTATGATCTTCAAGAATCTATGATGAACTTTGTAATGAGTTCTCTAATCGATGCAGACGTTATTCTATTTGTTACAGACATTCACGAGAAATACGATGAAAACGATGTTTTGGAGAAACTTAGAAACACAAGTTCACCTGTCGCTGTAGTCATCAACAAGGTAGATAAATCCTCAGAAGAGGAAGTAAAAGCAAAAATTCAATTTTGGCAAGAAAAAATTAACCCTGATGCTGTATTCCCTATTTCTGCATTGTTAGGTTATAATGTGGAAGCTGTAATGGAGTATATAAAAAGCAAATTACCTGTTCATCCACCTTATTATGAAAAAGATGAATTAACGGATAAGACAATGCGTTTCTTTGTTTCAGAAATCATTCGTGAAAAAGTTTTCAAGCTATATGATAAAGAGATACCTTATAGTACTGAGGTTGTGGTAACCTCTTATAAAGAGGAGGCAAATATCACGCGGATTGCTGCTGAGGTTATTGTGGAAAGAGATTCTCAAAAAAACATCATTATTGGTAAAGCAGGATCAATGATTAAGAAAGTTGGAACATATGCCCGTCAAGACATTGAGGAGTTTATAGGTGGCAAGGTATTTCTTGAACTTTTTGTCAAAGTACTTCCAGATTGGAGGAGTAAGAAGAATTATCTGAAACGTTTTGGATACGATGATTAAAATATAACAAGGGTCGCAAAATATTGCAACCCTTTTTTATTTTTATTTAGCATCATGAATAGATGCTTCCAAATCACTTAATTTTTTCTTAGGTTTTCGAGTTATATCGTCTTGACCTGCTAGTTTATTCCAAATATTTCGAGACTCTTTTGTGAGAAGTGGAGATACGATAGAAAGTATTAATACGTACACAACAACGAATGATTGAATAACTGGCAACAATTTCCCAGCTTTACCAATATTTGCCATGATTATGGAGAACTCTCCTCTCGCGGAAAGGGTAAAACCAATATCTACGGAATTTTTTGGTTTTAATCCAGAGAATCTACTTGCAAAATATCCTGAAGCCACATTTCCTATAACAGTTATGACCGCAGCGAAAGTTGCCCATCCAACGGCACCCCCTAAGGAATACATATCAATTGACAAGCCAAAGCTAAAGAAGAACATCGCTCCAAAGAAGTCTTTAAAAGGCAAGACCATCCCTTCAATTTTCTTAATATATCTTGAGTCTGCGAAAACTAAACCTGCCATTAATGCTCCGATAGCTTCGGCAACATGAATAGTTTCCGAGAAACCAGCAATAGTAAATAATAGACTGAAAATAATGAGAATAAATAATTCGGATGATTTCTCCTGTAATAACTTGTCAATAAAAGGAACAAGCTTCCTCCCTAAAATCAAAAAGGAAAGGATAAAACCCAATGCTAAGAGAGATGTTCCTGCAACCGTCCAGAACGACCCGCCACCAGTTAGTATTAATCCTGAAAGAAAGGAGATATGCATAGCTATAAAGAGGTCATCAAACATGATCATCCCCATGATTACTTCAGTTTCAGGATTTGCTGTTCTTTTTAAATCCGTTAATACTTTAGCCACAATTGCAGTAGAAGAACTGGTCATAATACCACAAAGAACCATCATTTCTTTAAAAGGCAGGTCCATCATCCATCCTACTAGTATCCCAGACAGGAAATTTAACACTACATAGATGCTACCCCCTGCTACGATTGATTTACCCGATTTAATAAGCCTTCCTACAGAAAACTCAAGGCCAAGGTAGAATAATAGAAAAAGAACCCCTAACCTACCCATAAAGTCAATAAAGGGTTTACTTTCAGTAAATGTCAGAAATGACCAAACAGAATTGACCGTGTCAGTTACCCGATCGTTTCCAATTTTTGCTAAAAAATCGGCTACAAAATTTGGATAATTTTCATTACCAAGCAGCATACCTATCACAATAAAAAAAGGAATTACTGAAAATTTGAGCCTATTAGCTAATAATCCGACTAAGGCTACTAATAAAACGGCGATTCCAATTTCTATGATGAGATTACTGTGCATAAATTCTTATAGTAAAATTTCTTTTAAAAGCTTGATATTCTTTTGCTTACCTGCAATTACCAAGGTGGTTCCTGGTGTAATTACATAATCTGGACCTGGGTTAATGACGGTTTCTTCCTCTCTGATTGCTGCAATGATAGAGGCACCAGTTCTTTGTCTCACTTCTAATTGACCAATACTCTTATTGACACCATCGTTGGATTCACCAACTTTGTACCATTCAATTCTTAGATCGTCAAGAGCTACTTCAATGGTTTCTAAAGCTTTGGGTTTGTAAGACAGACCACCAAGGATACCAGCAACCTGGCGGGACTCTTCATCCGATAAGGTCATGACACAATGGGTTTCATTGTCTTCATCTTCATGACGGTACAATTCCCTACGTCCATCATCATGAATAACAACTACCATATTGTCTCCAGCATCAGTTTCAATTTGATATTTCTTACCAATACCAATCAGGTCACTTTCTCTAACTATCGACATGATTTCCTTTTATTAATTAAAAATTAGAAAAATTATTTGTTCCTTATTATCAAATATATTGAATTTCGATGGATTATTCGGCATTTACGATCTTATAGCTTCCATCAGTGCGCTGTTCGGGTCTTCCTACAGCAATGTTTTTCGAATGGTAAAACAGGTATACCCATCCTGCAGAAGCTCCCTCTTCCCAATATTGAGCGCGCAAATCACGCGCTTTTCTTCCATCATAGTCATACTTAGCGATAAAGCTTCTAAAAATTTCCTCCGGTTCTGGAAGTTCGTCGCCCCCGAAGAAAAAATGTTCTCCTTCAGCCTCCACATGAAAGACTTGATGAAATTCACTATGTCCAGAAGACAACTGATAACTAATTTCAGGTGTTAATTGACCATCACCATTTACAAAAAGTATATTACCACTTCTTTGCAATACATCAAAAACATCTGTTCGATAAGAAGGTGATTCTGTACTATAGGCCGCTTCCCATTCTTTTTCTTGAATTACATATTCTGCATTCGGAAATGCCAATCGCTTGACACCATCTTTCACATCCACCATGCCTCCTGCGTGATCTTTATGTAAATGGGACATCAATACATATTTAACATCATCAATGGAATACCCTAATTTCTTGATGTTTTCATGGATTACCAGTTCTCCATTTTCATTCCTTAACCCAAGTCCTGTATCAAGAACTAATAGACCGTTCTTGGTTTCAATTAAGAAAGGGTGTACATGGATAAATAAAGAACCTGGTCTATCTTTGGGATCATCTTTTTTGGGATCGAAGGGAATAAATTGCTTGCTTTTATCTACAGAGTAAGAACCTTCAAATAATGAGTGAGCTTGCGCCATTTGTATTTGTTTGTTATCTTGACAGTTATGTGTGCATAACATTTTACATCCATGTCACTATTAGGTTAGTAGCATGATATAATGTATCTTTACACGTTAATTATAAGGCAAAGATATGCAAAAAAGGTGGGTGCTGAAACCTAAAAAGAACGTAGACAAGACAAACAAGCTACAACAAGAATTGGGTGTAAACCATATTATTGCAGAACTATTAATTAACAGAGAAATCGAGACTTTCGATCAAGCAAGAGAATTCTTTCGTCCATCTATAGAACACCTTCATGACCCATTCCTGATGCAGGATATGGATCGAGCAATCAATCGAATAGAACAAGCAATTGGCAACAAAGAAAAAATTCTTATTTATGGGGATTATGATGTTGATGGGACAACTGCTGTTTCGGTCGTATACAGTTTCTTTAGAGATTTTCACAGTGGTTTAGAATTTTACATACCTGACAGATATAGTGAAGGGTATGGAATTTCGACTCAGGGAATTGACTATGCGAAGGAAAATGGATTTACCTTAATTATTGCTTTGGATTGTGGGATAAAGGCAAACGACAAGATAGATTATGCGAATTCTAAAGGGATAGATTTTATCATAGGGGATCACCATTTACCTGGTGATACTTTGCCGGAGGCATATGCAGTATTAGATCCTAAAAGAAAAGATTGTTCCTATCCCTATAAAGAACTTTCTGGTTGTGGCATCGGCTTTAAGATTATCCAAGCTTTCATCAAGCAGAATGGTATGGATATGGGTTTAGCCTATCAATATTTGGATTTAGTTGCTGTCAGTATCGCTTCAGACATTGTCCCAATCACTGGCGAAAATCGAATTTTGACGCATTTTGGTTTAAAAAAACTCAACACAAATCCAAGTTGTGGTTTACAAGCTCTGATAGATCTATCGACGCATAAGTCTGGACTATTTACTGTCAATGATATTGTTTTCCAAATAGGTCCTCGAATCAATGCTGCAGGTAGGATCGACCATGCCAAAGATGCTGTGAAATTATTGACTTCAAGAACATTGGCAGAAGCTACGATCTATTCTGCAAGTGTGGACGACCAAAACAATACTCGTAAAGGCTATGATTTAAAAATTACCGAAGAGGCTCTAGCCTTATTGGACAATAATACGCAGTTACAAAGTCGAAAAACGACTGTTTTATATAAAGAAGACTGGCATAAAGGAGTTATTGGCATTGTTGCTTCACGATTAACAGAGCGATATTACCGACCAACCATTATCCTTACTCATACTAATGGTCATATTGCAGGCTCGGCAAGGTCTGTCCTTGGATTTGATTTATATGAAGCATTAAGTGAATGTAGCGATTTATTGGACCAATATGGCGGGCATAAATATGCAGCAGGATTAACCATGCAAACCAGCAATGTTGGCTTATTTCAACAACGTTTTGAAGAGGTTGTGAGTAAAACCATAAAACCTGAAATGCTTCAACAGGAAGTATTAATAGAAAAAGAAATCAAATTATCGGAAATTGATTCTAAGTTTTATAAAATCTTACATCAGTTTCAACCCTATGGTCCACAAAATGAAGCTCCCACATTTTTATGTAAGCAAGTACAGATGGGATATAATGCCTATGTTGTCGGAAATACACATTTAAAATTCTCCGTTAAACAAGCTGATTCAGCCATTTTTGACTGTATTGGTTTTGGATTAGGAGATTTTGCGGAAAAAATTAATCTGGGAAAACCGTTTGATATTTGTTTCAGTATTGAAGAAAACACATGGCGCGGTAAAAAGAATTTGCAATTAAATGTGAAAGCAATTCGATTTTAAAAAATATATTTGCAAATAAGGGGTTTAAGAACATGATTCTAAGAGCAGAACATTTAATCAAGAAATATAAACAACGTACAGTAGTTAACGATGTTTCCTTTCATGTTGAGCAAGGTGAAATCGTTGGTTTATTAGGTCCAAATGGAGCTGGAAAGACCACCTCTTTTTATATGATTGTTGGCTTGATTAAACCAAATGAAGGTCATGTTTACTTAGATGATTTGGAGATAACCCAAGATCCGATGTATAAACGTGCACAACGCGGAATTGGTTACCTAGCACAGGAGGCGTCAGTTTTTCGAAAACTATCTGTTGAAAACAATATTTTAGCTGTATTAGAAATCCATTATCCTAATAAGGAGGAAAGGAAAGCTAAACTTGAGGAGCTTTTAACGGAATTCAGTTTACATCGAGTAAGAAAAAACCGAGGTGACCTTTTATCAGGAGGAGAACGCAGAAGAACAGAAATTGCTCGAGCATTGGCTGCAAATCCTCACTTTATTTTATTAGATGAACCATTTGCAGGGGTAGACCCCATTGCAGTGGAAGAAATTCAAACCATCGTTGCAAAATTAAAAACCAGAAATATAGGAATTTTAATTACGGACCATAACGTTCAGGAAACACTATCTATTACAGATCGGGCTTATCTTCTCACAGAGGGTAAAATCATGTTAACAGGTACACCTGAAGAAATAGCTGACAATGAACTTGCACGTAAATTCTATTTAGGAAGGCATTTTGAGTTGAGACGTAAAAAATTCGAAATATAAATATTCCCTACTACCTATGGCTTTATTGAATTCTCTATTTACTTGGATAATGAAGAAGCGGATGCATCAGATTGACCTATTCATGAAGTATCCCCATGATGTCCAAGATGAATGGTTTCAGAGCCTTATTTCTGCTGCAGAAGCTACAGAATGGGGAAAAAAGTATGGGTATAATAGTATTCTTACCCCTGACGAATACAAGAATCGAGTTCCAATTCAAGATTATGACGACATAAAAGGTTATGTAGACCGAATGATAAAGGGAGAGCAAAATATCCTTTGGCCATCAGATATAAAATGGTTTGCGAAATCTTCGGGAACAACTTCAGATCGCAGCAAATTTATTCCTGTAAGCATGGAAGCGCTAGAAGAATGTCATTATCAAGGCGGAAAGGACATGCTATCGATTTTCTGCCATAATAAACCAGAGAATAAAGTTTTTACAGGTAAATCTGTCGTAATTGGAGGCTCCTCCCAAATCAACAATTTCAGTCCTGACTCCTATTATGGAGATCTGTCTTCTATATTAATAAGAAATTTACCCTTCTGGGCAGAATTCAAAAGAACACCAAATCTTGAAGTTACTCTAAATCCTAATTTTGAGGAAAAGATTGAGCAAATTGCCCAAATAACCATAAAAGAAAATGTAACGAGTTTAGCCGGAGTACCAACCTGGAATATGGTGATGGCAAACCGCATTTTAGAAATTACAGGAAAAGACAATTTATTGGAAGTATGGCCAAATTTGGAACTATATAGTCATGGTGGAGTAAGTTTCAAACCCTATAGGGATCAATTTAAAAAACTAATCCCCTCCGAAAACATGTATTATCTTGAAAACTATAACGCATCTGAGGGTTATTTTGGATTACAAGATTGTTCAGATTCAGAAGATTTATTGCTCATGTTGGATTATGGAATTTATTATGAATTTCTTCCGATGGAAAATATTCAAGAAGAACATCCAAAAACATTGTGCCTACATGAGGTTGAATTAGGGAAGAATTATGCTCTTATCATTTCTACGAATGCTGGTTTATGGCGCTATAAAATTGGAGATACTATTAAGTTTACTTCCTTATCTCCGTATCGTTTTCAAATTTCAGGCAGGACGAAGCATTATATAAATACTTTTGGTGAAGAGGTAATTGTTGACAATGCCGATCATGCGTTGCAAGTTGCATGTAAAGCTACAGAAGCTACTATACAGGACTATACAGCCGGACCAGTTTACTTTAACAATAAGACGGCTGGCGCACATGAATGGATTATTGAATTTGAAACAGAGCCTAATGATTTCCAAAGATTTGGAGAGATAATGGATGCCACTTTGAGGGAAATCAATTCAGATTATGATGCAAAGCGCTATAAGAATATGGCATTATCGTTTCCAATCATTCACAATGCCCCAAAAGGAAGTTTTTATAATTGGATGAAAAGTCGCGGAAAATTAGGAGGCCAAAATAAAGTACCTCGGTTGGCTAATAGCAGAGAATACTTGGATCCATTATTAAAAATGATCCAGTCCATATAACGAAGAACTTTCTCCCCGTCTAAGGAATTAATTCTTCAATAAATTCACTAACGTATTGTGTAATCAATATATCAATTATGGACGAATTGCAGTTTTATATAAGTAGACAAAAAAGCCAAGGATAAATTTCCATACACCTACAGTTGTAGTGGCTTGAGCATTTAAATCAGACGATTCTCTTTCCATTTTTTGGATTAATTAGTTAAACCTTTAATTATATGCCTATCATTTTAACGAATCACCTCTAATTCAACATTATAAATCAAAACAGCCGTCCTACTAACCTACCTAAATTAGTTTTGAAATTTGGTTATAAATTTTAAATAGACTATTGTTAAAAAGCATATGCCATGTTCCAAATATTGTACCGTTAACCAAATTGTCGTCTTAACACTAAATCAATTGACATAGTTTCATATCGAGTATAGCAAACTATACACCAATATGGATAGGAAAACATACATTTTAAATCTTTTAATTTTAATAATTGAATTCCTTACTACAATTAGAGAGCGTTAAAAGGTATGGGATATTTTTAAGAGAGTTTTAATTTAAGCTTTTTAATATTTTTACCTAAATTGCACAGCAATAAACATTCTTTTTGATATGAGTGCCATAGATAATATCAGTATTCAAGTTGAGCCTACGCAACAATCAAGAATTTCGCAAGTAGACTTTGACAACTTAAAATTTGGTCAAATTATGTCAGACCATATGTTGGTCGCAAATTATGACAACGGACAGTGGGAAAATGTTAAGATAGTTCCTTATGGAAACCTGAGTGTAAGTCCTTCCATGTCGGCACTTCATTATGGTCAAGCAATTTTTGAAGGCATAAAAGGATATAAATTTGAAGACGGGACAATAAGTATCTTTCGTCCAGACAAAAACTGGGAAAGGTTCAATAAATCAGCTTCAAGGTTAGAGATGCCGGAGGTTCCAGAGGAGATCTTTATGGATGGCCTTAAAAAACTTTTGGATGTTGACCGTAATTGGATTCCATCAAAAGAGGGTACAGCTCTTTACATTCGTCCATTTATGTTTGGAACAGAAGCTGCATTGGGTGTGCATCCATCAAAATCTTATCAATTTATTATTATTACCTGTCCAGTAGGTGCATATTACAGTAAGCCAATTAGCTTAAAGGTAGAAACTCATTATACTCGTGCAGCTGAAGGCGGTGTCGGATTTTCTAAGAATGCTGGTAATTATGCATTATCCTTATATCCTACTCAATTAGCTAATAATGAAGGCTATGACCAAATAATGTGGACTGATGCCAAAGAGCATAAATATATAGAAGAAGCAGGTACTGCAAATCTAATATTCCGTATTGGAGACAAAATTATTACTCCTCATGGTGACACAATCTTGCATGGTGTAACCAGACGTACAATAATGGAGCTTGCTGATAAATGGGGTTATAAAGCGGAGCAGAGAAAAGTATCGGTTCAAGAACTAATTGATGGAATAAAGTCCGGTGAAGTTTCAGAGGCATTTGCAGCTGGAACAGCAGCAACTATCACACATATTGATAGAATTGGTTTCGATGGTCAAGACTATTCATTACCTCCAGTAGAAGGTCGAGAATTTTCAAATAAAGTATTGGCATATTTAAATGATTTAAGATATGGTAAGATTGAAGACCTATTTGGTTGGAATTTTATAGTTTAATTTATTATAAAAATTTCAAAGAGGGGATATGCAAAAACATATCCCCTCTTTTTTTAGTTACCCCCTAAATGGTTAAATATTAACATTACATTTTAGCATCCATTAATTTATCTGATTTTGAAATTGGCTTTCCCATCTGCATTTTAATAACAAATGCCTTCTCTGCAGAAAACTCCTTAGGGAGAATAATATCATAATAAGTATTCTTATCCAAATCTAATCCAATATCAGAATGTTTAACAACTAAATCTGATTGTTGTCCACCTAATATAGAAGCAGTAGTAGGTACTTCAATAGAATTTTTAGGAATTGCCAATCTGATAATATTATTTACTGGTCTATTGAATACAGTTAGATATAAATTTTGATCTTTTTTTGTTAAATAGCCATAATTTGATTTAGGCAAGTCTACATGTCGAACCCCATAAACAGCTTCGGAATTTACCTTCATCCAATCCCCTATCTCTTTCGCAATTACATCTTCTTCTGGATGCATTAAACCATTTCCATCAGGGCCAAAATTTAGGACAAAATTACCATTCATAGAAACTGTATGCATTAACATATCTAAAAGATCATCTGTTGTTTTGGTATACAGTCCTGTCCAATCTTTCATATATCCCCAACCATTAGGAGGAATAGTCATCACAGCATCCCAATCATTGCCATCAAGCCATTCAAATTCTTTAGGTAATTTCCTTTCCCAGCCTTGTTCATAATCCCCAAGAATATCACCATTGCTATCAAAGTGTCTCTTCCCGAACTCATCATTTCTAAATCGAGAGCCAATAATTAATCCTGGGTGTTTTTCACGCAATTCTTTCTCTAAATTATAGGTAAAATCATATGCCTTAACCCAAGATTGATCCCAGGTACCATCAAACCAAAAACCTTTTATTTTAGGATAGTTTTCCAATAACTCAAGTAACTGATTTTTGGTATAGGATAGAAACTTCTCATATTTCTTTTTTTCAGCTTCCGTTTTAGGCTCAGCCGAAAAATAATCTGGATTATTCCATTCTAGAACTGAAAAGTAGAGATAAACATCAATCCCTTCTTCAGTATATGCATCTACAACTTCTTTGACAATGTCTTTTTTATAGGGAGATTTGGTAATATTATAATTTGAAAATTTTGTTGGCCAGAGGGCAAAGCCATCATGATGTTTGGTTGTAAAGATCATATATTTTGCCCCCATATATTTTGCTTGTTTTGCCCAGGCTTTAGCATCGAATGTTTGAGGGTTGAATTTTTTATATAAATTATCATAAATATTTTTCCAGTTTTTAGGCGCAGTTGGTCCACCCCAAGTTCTGATCCACTCAGAAGCAGCGGCCCCATTTCTTGCACTTATCCCCTCCCACTCATTTCCTGGAATTGCATATAATCCCCAATGGATAAATTGACCTAAGCCATAATTTCGAAAGGAATCCATATCGGCATCAATTCTGTTTTTAGGTGTTAATGACCCATATTTTATTACTTTCTTTTCTTTGGGTTTTACTTTAGGACCAGTCCATTGGGCATGCAGAGAAGACGTCCAAAGAATTAGAAAAAAGACAGAAGTAATCAGCTTAAATATTTTCATTTTGAACAATTATTTATAATAAAGTATACTCTTTAATCCGGTTTATATATACCGAATATAAATATTTCAAAATTTTAAAATATTATCAATCGATTGCGTTATTAACGAAATGGTTTTCGTAACTATTCTAATAAACAATTACCCGAAAACAGGTATTTCCAGGGTACATAATATGCAATAACTTTGGGGTATCATATTGATATTGGTTAATATCGATATTTAGGAGAGACTAATCCATCTAACTATTAGTACGTATACACTATTAAAAAAATAGCCCATCTCTGGGCTATTTTCTATTTCAATTTATACTCCAAGTATTGTATAATTTTTTCTTCATCTTGCGGCTCAAACCAGACCGTATTGCCATATTTTTTAAACCATGTAATCTGCCTTTTAGCGTATCTTCTAGAATTCTGTTTGATTTGGGATACTGCATCTGAAAGAGATATTTTATTATCTAAAAAATCGAATAATTCGGCATAGCCAACAGTCAACAAGGCAGGTTTGTATCTAAATTGCTGTAATGATTTAACCTCATCCAAAAGACCTTCTTTCATCATAAGGTCTACTCTCAAATTAATTTTATTATAAAGATCCTGACGATCTGTATTGAGACCAATTGTTATGACTCGAAAACTCCTATCAGACTTTTCATTTTTCAAATAAAATGAAATTGGATTTCCTGAAGCTTCATAAACTTCAATTGCCCGTATTACACGTTGAGGATTATCTACATCCGCTTTTGCATAATAATCAGGGTCAATTTTCTCTAAAAGCTTTTTTAAAGGCTCTAAACCTTCATTTTTAAATTGAAGATTTAGGGCAGATCTGATTTCATCCGATGCTTTTGGAAGGTTGTCTAAACCATCTGTTAACGCTTTTACAAAAAGACCAGAACCACCAACAGCAATCACGACCTCGTTCTTTTTAAAAAGGTCGGACAGAGTGGTTAATGCTTCTCTTTCAAAATCTCCTGCACTGTATTCTTCAGAAATGGAGTGAGAACTGATAAAATAATGAGGGGCTTGACTTAACTCTAGTGAAGATGGTTTGGCGGTTCCAATGTTCATTTCTTTATAAAACTGCCTTGAATCTGCAGAAATTATTGCCGTATTAAAGTGCTGAGCCAACTTGATTGACAATGCAGTTTTTCCCACCGCTGTGGGACCAACAACAACAATTAAAGTGTTAGATTTAGTCATTGAGTTACAAAATACTATAGAAAAAAAATAGATGATAGAGTAGTCTACCATCTATTTTCAAATTATATTTTTAAATTTTAATAATCTTCGTCATTAGATTTTTTTGAACCAGAACCTTCTGATTCCTCCCCTTCTTCATCATCAAACATATCATAATCATCTTCTTCATCCACGCCATACTCTTCAACCTCATCTGATACATACTCATCTTCATCATCTTCCTCAGAGCCCAATGGAAAATTAGCTGCTGTTAAATTCTTTGGTGCTTCACCTATTTTCTTAAATAATAATGGATATTCTTTACCCTCTTCTTCCTTAAGTATTTTAATCAATTCAACATGAAAGTCATAAGGACGGTCAAAGTTATAGGTGTAGTAAAATTTCTGATGCGGGTCATCAATAAACTTGCTCAAACGAATCTCTTCCACATTCAATACCCCTGTTGCTTTTTTTCTTTCATTCGGAAGGTAAGCAATCTCAGTTCCTTTTTTCCATTGATCATTACTCACATAAAAAGAAGAAGAACGTTCAAGATCATAACCCGTGGTTTTTTGAATCTGTACGTGTAAATCAAAGAAAGTACTTTTTGAAGGCATATCAATCTCTCTGTAAATATCCTCGTAGTCCTCAAAAGTTACTCTAAATCTGTAAATCGCCATGATAATTTAATCTATTAATACGGATAAGCTGTGTTTCAACCTTTAAAATTACATAAATTTTTAAAAAATCAATTTATTCAAATTTGTGTTAATCCAAGAGTTTTACCCTTCTCTAACATAAAGGAAAGTGCTTCTTGACGGGAGTTTGGAATATCGCCTTCTAAAATTGCTTCAC
Organism: Sphingobacterium endophyticum; assembly: GCA_040393725.1. Taxonomy (GTDB): domain Bacteria; phylum Bacteroidota; class Bacteroidia; order Sphingobacteriales; family Sphingobacteriaceae; genus Sphingobacterium; species Sphingobacterium endophyticum_A. The sequence continues at coordinate 13,048 of JBEBTR010000085.1, forward strand.
GAATAGCATTTTTAATGATTCCAACATGTCGACCAGGACCAATACCAAAAGCTTTCATGATGTCATCTCCATCAATTGGAGGTTGCCATTTTCTTAAATGATCTCTTTCCTCAACATCTTTTAATTTTTGCTTTACAAGGTCAAAATTTTCCCTATATTTCTTTTTCTTATATTCATTTTTAGTCGTTACATCTGCGTGACATAGCGTCATGAGATCATCTATATCATCAGCTGCCTCAAACAACAGCCTTCTAACTGCAGAATCAGTAACGATATCTTTTGCTAAAACAATAGGCCTCAAATGAAGCAATACCAGTTTTTGAACAAACTTCATTTTTTCATTTTGCGGCAGTTTTAATTCTGCGAACAATTTAGGAACCATTTTGGCACCTCGGTCTTCGTGACCATGAAAAGTCCAACCAATTTTCTTATCAAAACGTTTTGTGGCAGGTTTAGCTATATCATGCATAATAGCAGCCCATCGTAGCCATAAATCCGGCGACATTTCTGCGACATTATCCAATACCTCCAAAGTATGGTAAAAATTATCCTTATGGCCTTTACCATCAACATATTCTACACCATGTAACTGATACATCGCTGGAAATATTCTTTCCAACAATCCAGTATCAAAAAGGTATTTAAAACCTATTGAAGGTTTTTCAGAAAGGATAATTTTATTAAGTTCATCAGATATACGTTCTTTGGAGATTATCTTTATCCTATCAACATTCTCACTAATGGCATTTAATGCCTGGGAATCTATTCTGAAGTTAAGCTGGGTAGCGAAACGAATAGCTCGCATCATTCGTAAAGGGTCATCTGAGAAGGTGATATCAGGATCTAAGGGTGTGCGGATGAGTCTATTTTCAATGTCATTTAACCCATTAAAAGGATCCACCAATTCGGCATAATTTTCTTCATTCAGTGAATATGCCAGTGCATTGATCGTAAAATCCCTCCTGTTTTGGTCATCCTCAAGAGTTCCATCTTCTACGATTGGTTTTCGGGAGTCTTTTCGGTACGACTCTTTTCGAGCCCCTACAAATTCTATTTGCAAACCTTCGTAAACTAACATTGCAGTACCAAAAGATTTATATACGGCAACTTTAGTTTTTAGTTTTTCACCTAATTTATTAGCAAAATCAATTCCGCTTCCAATAACAAGGATATCTATATCATCCTTAAGAGGACGGCCCATTATTCTATCTCGAACATAGCCGCCAATAACGTAGCATGAAACCGCCTCCTGGCCTGCTAATTCTTTAATAATCGGAAAAATGGGATGACTTAAATTCTCACTCATAGCAACAAAGTGCAAAAGTAATG
>JBEBTR010000086.1:0-14361 GCA_040393725.1 Sphingobacterium endophyticum
TACGTTCAAGTTTCCGTAATCTTTATGGAGATTTTTAGGATTATAGTATCTTTAAAGTATAAAATCAAAAAATGAAAAAGATATTAATCCTAAATGGACCGAATTTGAATTTACTTGGTGTGCGAGAAAAGAGTATCTATGGTGATCAATCATTCGAAAATTATTTTCAAAATTTGAAATCTAAATATGATGTCCTGGAATTGCATTACTTTCAAAGTAATTCGGAAGGTGCAATCATTGATAAACTTCATGAAATTGGATTTTCATATGATGGTATCATTTTAAATGCCGGAGCATATACCCATACTTCAGTAGCTATTGCAGATGCAATCGCTGCAATAAATACACCAGTAGTTGAAGTCCATATTTCAAATGTCCATCAAAGAGAAGAATTTAGACATCATTCCTACCTTTCTAAAAACTGTAAAGGGATAATTGTCGGATTTGGCCTTGATGGTTATAGATTAGCATTAGAAAGTTTTTTGAATAACTAACTAGAAATTATTTTAGAATAAAGGGCATCTCAATAATGCCCTTTTTTTATTCCTCTGTTTTAACCTTGTTCTTAACAATCATATGTAAGATCAACGATAATATGGCCCCTGAACACATCACACCGAGCATTGGCCAGGCTGTCTCATTATGTAATACACTGACTAACGCTGAAGCAAATGCTCCAATAGCCATTTGAATGCATCCTAATAGCGCTGAGGCACTGCCCGCCAATCCTTTAAATGGGGTAAGAGCAACAGCTGAAGTATTCGGGAAAATAAACCCATGGCCAAATAAAAAACAAAATATTAGTATCAAGGTAATCGGAAAGGTTAACATGCCACTAGATAATACAATTATCATAATTACGCCAATAAAAGCCTGCCACATATTCGCTAACCGACTTATTTCTTCACTGCTATGCTTTTTTAAAAAATAACGATTTAATTGTGTCGCAATAACCATTGCCGATGCGATAAATGCAAATGCAAGACCATATTCGGCTTTGCTCAAGCCAAAATATTGTTGCATAACAAAGGAAGAACCCGCTAAATAGGCATAGGTCCCAGCCGAAGCTATCGAACCTATTAAACAATAAGATATGAAAACTTTATTGCTTAAAACCTTCCAAAAATTTGAAATTATTGATTTTGGAGCTAAGGACAGTTCCCTATTTCCTGAATAACTTTCCGGAAGTAAAAAAGCAGTGGCAATAAAAATAAGAAGCGATAATACCGCTAAAAAAAGAAAAATATAATGCCAGTCAAAATGCTCCAGCATAAATGCTCCAATGCTCGGAGCTAAAATTGGTGATACGCCTATCACCAACATCAACAAACTAAAAACCTTGGCTGCTTCCCGACTACTATAATAATCTGTAACCATTGCCCTTGCACCAACCATTCCCCCACAACTCCCCAAGGCTTGTAAAAACCTCAATAAAATTAAATGGTTGATATCCCGAGTAAATATGCACATTAAGGAAGCTACAAAGTAGATTGCTAAGCCTACTAATAACGGTTTTTTGCGTCCATATTTATCTAATAATGGACCATAAATCATCTGTCCAAATGCAATACCAACAAAATAACTTGTTAGAGTTAATTGGACTTTGTCAACTGATGTATGGAAGTCTTCAGCTATAACATCAAATGCAGGCAAATATAAATCAATAGAAAATGGTCCTATTGCCGATAATAAACCTAAAATCAGTAAAGTAACCTTTCTATTGTTTTTTAAAGATTTTAACATGTAATTCATTATAAAAATAAAAACCCTACCAATTGGTAGGGCTATATTGTATTATACGTTTTTAATATCTTTTGGTTTTCTAAAGAGTAAGAATATCCCAATCAGTATGAAGGGAATACTTAAAATTTGACCCATGTTTAATAACATGCCTGCCTCAAAATCAACTTGATCAATCTTAACATATTCAATTATAAAACGTGCACCAAATAAGAGTATTAAGAATATGCCAAACAATTTACCTGGCCTTGGATCCTTATTCTTATTGTAAATCGCCCACAAAATAAAAAAGATAATGACGTAGGCTATTGCTTCGTACATCTGAGCTGGATGTCTTGGAACCTGATCAATTGTCTTAAAAACTACAGCCCAAGGTAAATCTGTTGGATTACCAATCATTTCCGAGTTGAAAAAATTGCCTAAACGTATAAATGCTCCAGCGATTGGAACAACTAAAACCAATCGGTTACATATCCACATGAAATTTGTCTTGCTGTTCCTTGAAAACAACCATAAAGCAGTTATTATTCCTATTGCACCACCATGACTCGCTAAGCCTGTAAAGCCCGTCAATTGCCATTCCCCGTTCACCTGTTGGAATGGAATAAATATCTCTAAAAAATGCTCCTTATAATATGCCCAATCGTAAAATAGACAATGTCCTAACCTTGCTCCAACTAACGTGCCGATAAAAACATAGATTGTCAGTTTGTCCAACAATTCCTGTGATTTTCCTTCTCTTTTGAAAATCTTTAACATCAAAAAATAGGAAACAACAAATGCTAACAGCCAACAAAGGGAATACCATCGAACACCAAAAGAACCAATTTTAAAGATTTCCGGTTCTGGACCCCAGGTAATAAAGCTTAAAATATCCTGCATATAGTATTAAAATGTCTGGTAAAGATAAGGTTTCGGATTTTATTTTTGCGAAAATTGAGGAAATACTTATTTTGCGAGAATTAAATCAAGGCTATGGCTAAAAAAACATTGAAAGTAGAAGAAAAACCTTCTGTCGTTACAGAATCATCATTGGCTTTTTTTGAAAAATATATAAATAATCCCTCCCCAACTGGTTTTGAATGGAGTGGACAACGTTTGTGGTTGGATTATATCAAACCTTATGTCGATGATACTTATATCGATAATTACGGAACAGCCGTAGGAATCATTAATCCAAAAGCTGAATATAAAGTGGTCATTGAGGCCCACGCAGACGAAATTTCCTGGTTTGTAAATTATATATCTAAAGATGGATTGATTTATGTCATCCGCAATGGAGGCTCAGATCATCAGATTGCCCCATCAAAACGTGTAAATATACATACCGATAATGGAATTGTGAAAGCTGTGTTCGGATGGCCAGCAATTCATACAAGGTCTGGAGAAAAAGAAGAAAGCCCTAACCTTAAAAATATCTTCTTGGATTGCGGATGTACATCAAAAGAGGAAGTTGAACAATTGGGAATTCACGTTGGCTGTGTAATTACCTATGAAGATGAATTCATGATTCTTAACAACCGCTATTACGTCGGAAGAGCATTGGATAATCGTGCTGGCGGATTTATGATTGCGGAAGTGGCCAGACTCCTGAAAGAAAATAAAAAGAAACTCCCGTTCGGATTATATGTTGTCAATTCAGTGCAGGAAGAAATTGGATTACGTGGTGCGGAAATGATTGCTGATTATATTAAACCTAATGTGGCAATTATTACCGACGTTACTCATGATACCAATACCCCTATGATTAATAAGATCACACAAGGGGATTTAGCTTGTGGAAAAGGTCCTGTTGTTTCTTATGCTCCAGCAGTACAGATTAATCTCAACAAACAATTAATCGACGTAGCTCAGAAGAATAATATTCCTATTCAACGTCAGGCTTCCTCAAGGTTTACAGGTACAGATACTGATGCCTTCGCTTATTCAAATGGAGGTGTCCCATCTGCACTTATTTCATTACCTTTGAGATATATGCATACCACGGTGGAAATGGTGCATAGAGAGGATGTAGATAATGTCATTAAATTGATTTATGAAATGGTTTTGACCATTGAAAAAAATCAAGATTTTAGATCTTTTAGTAAATAATAAAACCAACCGATTGATTAAAATGGAAAACAATAATGTAAATCCAGAAGGACAAGAATTAAGTATCGAACTAACAGAAGAAACAGCAGAAGGAATCTATTCTAACCTAGCTATCATCACACACTCTAATACAGAGTTCGTCGTTGACTTCGTTCGTATTATGCCCGGTGTACCTAAAGCAAAAGTAAAATCAAGAGTAATATTAACTCCTGAACATGCTAAACAATTGATGAAAGCACTGCAAGAAAATATTGCACGGTTCGAAGGTCAAAATGGAACTATCCAACCAAAGGATATGCCATATCCATTGAATTTTGGCACTCCAAAAGGAGAAGCTTAGTTTAATTTCATATAGCTTAAAAAGAACTACCTAAAGGTAGTTCTTTAATTTTTTATGATTCGGGATTACTTAATTTCTATAATTTTTAAAAATCTATTAATCCCAATTTCTCCAAAGAAACGATCTTTAGAGTTATCCTTATTTTTTAGGACTTTCATAATCGCTTCATCTTGAGTCTAAAAGGATTTTCCCTTAAAATTTGGAATGGGATTTGATTATTGGATATCTTTGCCGATTCTGGCAATTCAATCATATTTAAAATGGATATTAAAGTAAGAAGCCTTAGTAAAAAGGATTATAAGGATTTGAAGAAATCCATGGAAGAAGCTTACCATGGTTTGGTAGGGGATCCTTGGACTAAAGAAAATATTGTAGATCTAATTGATATCTTTCCCGAAGGACAGATTGCAGTGGAAGTGGATGGAAAGGTGGTTGCATGTGCTTTGTCAATCATTTTAAATTCTCAAAAAACCAATATATACGATAAGTATTACACAATTATTGATGATGGTAAATTCGATAAACACGATTCAACAGGTGATACCCTGTATGGTATCGAAGTTTTCGTGCATCCAGATTTTCGATCATTAAGACTCGGACGTAGGCTATATGACCAACGTAAGGAATTATGTGAGCAAATGAACCTGCAACGCATTATTGCGGGAGGTAGAATCCCAAATTATCATAACTACTCCGATAGTATGACCCCCCGGACATATATTGAAAAAGTAAAACGTAAGGAAATATATGATCCTACGCTCACATTTCAACTTTCTAATGATTTCCATGTCAAGAAAATACTTAAAAATTACCTTCCTGAAGATTCGGAATCAATGGAAGTGGCAACCTTATTAGAATGGAATAACATTTACTATGAACCTGATGCTCCTTCAAATTCTGCATCAAAACAAACCATTCGTTTAGGCCTTGTTCAATGGCAGATGCGTTTATTCAAAGATCTTGAGGAATTCTTCGACCAAATTGAATTCTTCGTAGATACGGTAAGTGATTATGGAACAGACTTTATTATGTTCCCTGAATTTTTCAATACCCCTTTGATGAGCCCTTATAATGAGTTGCCCGAAAGGATGGCCATGGAAAAACTCGCTGAACATACCAAAGAAATTGTCGAAAGAATTCAACAGTTCGCGGTCTCTTATAACGTAAACATTATCTCTGGGTCCATGCCAATAATGGAACGTGGAAAATTGTATAATATCAGTTACCTCTGTCACCGAAATGGTAGCTTAGACCATTATAAAAAGATCCATATAACCCCAAATGAAATGAAATATTATGGGTTAGTCGGTGGTTCTGAAGTCAAAGTATTTGATACAGACTGTGGTAAAGTTGGACTGCTAATCTGCTATGACGTCGAATTCCCTGAATTAAGCAGGATACTCGCTGATCAAGGTATGCAAATCCTTTTTGTGCCTTTTATGACTGATACACAAAATGGATATATTCGAGTTCGCGCTTGCGCTCAAGCTAGAGCTATCGAAAATGAATGCTATGTTGCAATAGCCGGATCGGTTGGGAACTTACCAAGAGTAAATAATATGGACATCCAATATTCCCAATCCGCGGTCTTTACCCCCTCTGATTTCGCCTTCCCTAATAATGCAATTAAAGCTGAAGCAACTCCGAATACCGAAATGGTCCTTATTGCTGACGTCGATTTGTATGCCCTAAGAGATCTTCACGAATATGGAACCGTGAAAATTCTCAAAGACCGTAGGAAAGATTTATATGAAGTGAAGCTTTTAAAATAAAATCAAAAATGGGCGTTAGAAACGCCCATTTTTTATAATTCTCGAATCCAAATATTTCTGTAAGAAACTAGGTCTCCATGATCCTGCAATGAAATAGGGCCTGGTCCGTGGGCCTTCATCTTAGGTAAGCCTATATATTCCGTCGTACCTTGTAATTCTGTGTTGTATTGAACAACAACTCCATTATGAAGTACTGTAACCTGGCCTCTTTTTATAAGCATACCATCTTTATTAAATCTCGGTGCTGTATATAAAACATCATATGTATGCCAGCCACTTTCCGGTTTCCTAACTTCTGCCAATGGTGGACTCTGTTTATAGATACTTCCGGCCTGACCATTTGTGTATGTTTTATTATTGTCATTATCTAATACCTGTAGTTCATATAGACCCTGTAGAAATATCCCAGAATTACCTCTTCCTTGACCTTCTCCCTTGATGGTCTCGGGGCTTTTCCATTCTATGTGTAGCTGGAAATCTTCGAATTTCTTATTGGTAACTATGCCGCCAGATCCCGGCTTTACTGTAAGGATATTATCCTTTATCGTCCATTGAGGTTGACTGCCATCTTTTTCACTAACCCATTCTGATAGATTCTTCCCATCAAATAATACAAGGGCATCTGAAGGTGCTGAATTCGCCTTCGTATTCACAACTCTTGGAACAGGTTCATAGAATTCGGTGTCCTGAGGTTGGAATTTTGTCTGTGCGCCTGCATAGGTTGCGCCTGCAAGCAAAGCTATTAGTAAAGAGTACTTTAACATAGGTTTAAGAATTTTGTTAGGGTAATATAAGAAAAAACATTATTTTTAATATGAAAAACCTCAAAACTTTATAAAAAATGGTGCAAACTACTCAAAAAATTTCCCTAGAAGATGTCCGTTTTTTCTCCCCAATAGGATTTTATGAAGAAGAACAAATTTTAGGTAATGAATTTTTTGTAAGTGTATCTGTAAGTTTCCCCTTTAAAAATCCAGATGCTGAAAACATTGAAAATACAGTAAATTATGAAGAACTCTATTCTATTTTAGTGGATGTAATGGGACCTAAAAGAAAATTATTGGAATCTGCTGCCGAAGATATATTAAATAAAATAGTCGAAGAGTTCCCCCATGTTCAATTAGTAGATATTGCAATAAGAAAAATTAACCCGCCCTTTGGTGGAGATATAGCAAAATCTGTGGTTTCTTTAAATTATCGTAGAGATTAACCCTTCCTATTGTTTTAATATTCTTTTTTCTTCTTTTAACGATTTACTTATACTCAACTCTATGTCAGTCTATTGGATTTAGACTATCATCCTTAAATTTTATTTATCAGTCAATTTGACTGCAATTTGTTGAATATATAAGACAATTTGTCTTATGAATATTCCGTGAATCCATTGGTACGTTAGTTGATTAATGATGGATATATAATTGAAAATAAAAAATTAATAATAAGGAGGAATTAAACATGGCATTAATCAAATTACCAGGAAAATCTTACAACACTGACGCAGTGAATCCATTTGTAAACAATGTATTTGATAATTTATTCAATGATTCTTTTATTTCAGATCGATTAGTAACTCGAGTTCCTGCAGTAAATATCACTGAATCTCCAGAAGCATTTAACATTGAAGTTGCTGCTCCTGGTTTACAGAAGTCAGACTTCAAAATCAATGTTGATAAAAATATCATCAATATTTCCGTAGAAAAACAAGAAGAAAAAGTAGAAGAAGGCAAAACATATAGCAAAAAAGAATTTAGTTACTCTTCTTTCTCTAGATCATTTACTCTGCCTGAAGTAGTAGATTACTCAAATATCGATGCTTCTTATGAAAATGGTGTTCTAGATATCAAAATCGGAAAGAAAGAAGAAGCAATCGTAGCAAAGAGACTAATTGAGGTGAAATAAATTTAGTTGTTGGTTAGTTGATTAGGGCAGCATTTATATGTTGCCCTTTTTTATGCCCCTAATTTTTAAAGAGACTTTTGTCATCTAAATGTCTTTTAATAAAAAAAATAATAAACTACTTAACACTGTTAAGTAGTTTTGATTTAATATTCAATTATGATCGTTAAAAAAATAAAACATAAAGAGGATCTGAGATCTGTAATTCTTGAAGCTGCTAAAAAACTTTTTGTGCAAGAAGGATATGAAGCTACCTCAATCCGGAAAATTGCAAAGGAAATCGGCTTCAGCCCAACTACTATATATTTATATTACAAAGACAAAAATGATATCGTTTATGCTTTGCATCAGGTTGGTTTCGGAATATTAAAAGAAAGATTCTTCCCGCTAATGGCCGTAGAAAATCCATTTGAACGATTGAAAGCTCTCGGGAAATTATATATACAATTTGCATTTGCTAATCCTGAGTATTACCAAGTTATGTTTATGATGAAAGAACCGCTTTCATTTTTGAATTCTCAAAAGGAAAATAATGAATGGATTGAAGGTGAATTGGTCATTGAATTTCTTAAAAATACAGTGATTGAATGTCAAACCAAGGGTTATTTCAAAGAAATGGATCCAGTTGCCGTCACTATTCATGCTTGGGCAGCTGTACATGGACTCGTATCACTGCATGTTACTCAGCATCTAGATTGTATAAAGGATGTTTTTGAAAATATAGATACAATGGAAGAGATTGTCTATAATTCATTTCAGGTATTAGTAGACTTAATGAACTCTTCAAAATAAATTTTTTTATAAAAAAGGTTAACACTGTTAATAATGAAGCTTACCAACATACTAACTATTATTACAGCATTTCTCGTCGGAATATGTAATAAAAGCTTGGCGCAAGTAAACACCTTAGATCGATATATCAAACAAGGATTGGATAGCAACCTAGTGCTTATTCAAAAAGACCTTTCCATGCGAAAGGCTTTGAATGGGTTAGAAGTAGCTAGAAGCATGTACCTGCCTAATATAACCTTTGATCTCATGTATTCTCATGCCGATGGTGGTCGATCTATTGATCTTCCAATCGGGGATATGCTAAACCCTGTTTATGCTACCTTGAATCAATTGACGGAAAGTGAAAATTTTCCCCAAATTAACAATGAGCAAATAAACTTTTTGCCAAAAAATTATTATGACGCGAAAATTCGAACTGCACTTCCGATAATAAATACAGACCTAAAACATAACAAAGTAATGCGTGAAAAAATGGTCGAATTGAGCAAAAATGATATTGAACTCTATAAAAGGGAACTCGTTAAAGATATCAAAATAGCTTATTACAACTATCTAAGTGCTCTACAAGCTAAAGAAATTTATCAAAATTCTCTTGCCCTAGCTAAGGAAGGTAAACGTGTCAATGAAAAACTTTTGGAAGCGGGTAAAGGATTGCCAGCTTATGTCATTCGAGCGAATGCTGAAATCGCGCAGCACGAATCTAAAATTGCTGATGCTGAACAGCAAATTCGAAACGCAAAATTTTATTTCAATTCCTTATTGAATAGAGATCCTGATTCTCCGATAGATTATTATTTGGAAACGAATCAGGTGGACAGCGTTCAAAATGCAGAACTTGAAATAGATATTAAGGGCAGAGAGGAAATAAAGTCACTTGAAAGTAACATTTCAATTCAAGAAACTCTCGTTGAAATGAGTAAACAAGTTTATATCCCCAAATTAAGCGCTTTCCTTGACCTTGGTTCCCAAGCTGAGGGTTTGAGAATCAATAGAAATTCACAATATTATATGATTGGTGCACAATTATCTTTCCCAATCTTTCAGGGAAATAGAAATAAGTTAAAAATTCAAGAGAACCAAATCGCAGTTGCTGAAGCACAAAATAAACTGGATCAAGCTAAACAACAGTTACAGCTTTCTGCTGAAGTGGCTAGAAACGAATTTTTTGCACTGCAGAAAAGCTATGAAGCATCAAAAATACAGTTGGAAGCAGCCGCAACATATCAACGATTGATTCTCAGAGGCTTTAATGAAGGTGTGAATACTTATATCGAAACAATTGATGCTAGATCACAATACACTAATTCTTTAATGGCCAATAATATTGCCGCTTATAAATTATTATCCGCATTCGCAAAGCTGGAAAGAGAAAATGCAACTTATCCTTTAAACTAAGATCATGAAAATAAGCTATTTTACCTTAATTATATTGTTGGCTTCTTTAGGAGTTAATTCCGGATGTCACAGAGCTGATCGTCAAACTGAATTATCCATTCAAGATACTATTCCTGTAAAATTAATGGCTGTAAATTCTGGCTCTCCTGAAGAAAAAATTGAAGCTACTGGCGTTTTTACAACCGATGATGAAACTTTGCTAAGTTTTAAAAACGGAGGTGTAATTTCTCGAATCTCCGTAAAAGAAGGTGACCCCGTCAGAAAAGGCCAACTTTTAGCCTCCGTATTAAGTTCTGAGGTGGATGCCAAAGCAGGTCAGGCGCGCCTTGCCGTCGAAAAAGCTAAAAGAGACTATGATAGAGCATATAAATTATTCCATGATAGCGTAGCTACTTTAGAGCAAATGCAAAATGCTAAAACAGCTTTAGATTTAGCTCAGCAGGATTTAAAATCAGTCAATTTCAACCAACAATATTCAAATATTTATTCCCCAGTATCCGGATTTGTATTGGCAAAACTAGCCAACGAAGGCCAAGTCGTTGGACCAGGTACCCCCATTTTACAGGTTAATGGTGCCAGCAATTCAAAATGGAATTTAAAAGTTGGAGTTGCTGATCAACAATGGTCCCAAATAAAAATCGGTGATAGAGCTAAAATTAGTACAGATGCTATGCCTAACGATACTCTAAATGCTGTGGTGGCTAAAAAATCTGAAGGAATTGATCCTCAATCAGGTACTTTCTCTATATTTCTAGAACTTACAGAAAAACCTAATTATAAATTAGCCTCTGGGATTTTTGGTAAATCAATTATTCTAACAACTGGACAGAAAAATGGTTCATGGTGGAAAATACCATTCTGTTCGATCCTTCAAGGTAATGGAAAAGAAGGCTATGTCTTTATAACTGAAGATGGCAAAACTGCTAAAAAACAAAAAGTCAAAATTGCTAAAATTGAAAATAATGACGTTTTAATAGATGCTGGATTAGAAAAAGCAAAATCTATTATTATTTCCGGTAGCCCTTATCTTGTTAATGGTTCTCCTATAATCGTTAAAAAATAACTCATTTTCTTTTGCCATGAGCTTAATTAGATATCCCATAAAAAATTATCAATTCACCATGATCATGGTATTGATGATTATAGTTGTTGCTGTTTCTTCGATGTTGACAATGCCTAGGGCAGAAGATCCTGATATGAAGGGTGTCACTTTTCCTGTGTTGGTCGTTCATCCGGGAACAAGTCCCAAAGATATGGAACAGCTAATCGTTAAACCATTGGAAGGTAAATTCTATGCCCTGGACAATATTAAAAAAATAAAAACAACCATAAATAATAGTGTGGCATTTTTCTTTATTGAATTTGAATACGGCCAAAACTATGATGATAAATATCAAGAATTGGTAAGGGAATTGAATGCTGCAAGATCGGAACTCCCTGATAATATCTATAGCATGGAAGTGTTAAAAATCGATCCTACCAATGTTAGTGTCGTACAGATGGCGTTAGTATCTGAAAATGCTTCCCAATCCAGCATGAAAAAGTTTGCCGATGAGTTAAAACAGGATCTTGAAAAAGTCAAAGCATTAAAAGCTGTTGAGATTTCCGGACTTCCTGATCAACAAATAAGAATTGATCTCAACCAAGCAAAACTTGCTGAATTAAAAATTACTATGAATCGAATCATACAATCGATTCAAAGCGAAAATCAAAATATCCCCGCAGGAAGCATCAATGCTGGAACACAATCTTTTAGTGTAAAGAGTTCTGGTAATTATCAAAGCATACAAGATATTCAAAATACAATTGTTGCCAGTGCTGCAGGTAAAAACATCCTGTTAAAGGATGTGGCTGATATTTACCCAACTTTTGGTATTAACAGCCATATTACTCGATTGAATGGATTTAGTTCTGTCTTGATATCTGCAGCTCAAAAGGAAGGAATGAATATCTCTGATACGCAGACTGAATACTTAAAAGTAATTGATGCATTTAAAACCCGACTGCCCGATAATATCGATCTAGTCCTGAACTTTGATCAAGCTAAAAATGTCAACCAGAGGTTGGGCGGCTTAGCGATAGATTTCGCAATTGCTATTTTCCTCGTTTTGATCACTCTTTTACCCTTAGGAATCAGAGCTTCTATCGTAGTAATGATTGCCATTCCTCTTTCCCTCGGTTTGGGTATTATTGCCATGAATTTATTTGGATACTCCTTAAATCAATTGAGTATTGTGGGATTTGTAGTTGCACTTGGATTAGTCGTAGATGATAGTATCGTGGTTGTTGAGAACATTGAACGATGGATGCGGGAAGGATATTCTAAAATTGAAGCTTCTATTAAAGGAACTGAACAGATTGCATTAGCTGTTTTGGGATGTACGGTGACTTTAGTTATCGCCTTTATGCCTTTAGTGTTTATGCCTGAAATGGCTGGTGAATTTATCCGTAGTATGCCTATTGCTGTAATTTCTTCCGTTGTGGGATCCATGTTTGTTGCGCTATTAGTCGTACCCTTCCTGTCTAGTAAATTATTAAAACCTCATCCTCATGAAGGTGGAAATGCTATACTTAGAGGTATGCAAAGCTTAATCCATAAATCATATGGCGTATTCCTCGATAAAGCATTGAAGCATCCCGGTCGTACAGCATTAATTGCTCTAGCAATATTCTTAGGTTCATTAGCCTTAATTCCAGCAGTGGGATTTAGTCTTTTTCCTCCTTCTGAAAAACCTCAGTTCATGATACATATCAATTCCGCACTACAGTCAAATTTACAAACAACTGATAGTATTACGAATGAAATAGAAAAGGAACTCAAGCAAATACCTGATGTGAAATATTTCACCGCTAATGTTGGTAAAGGTAATCCGAGGGTATATTACAATATGCAGCAAGCTAGGGAAGATGTCTCCTATGCAGATGTATTTGTCCAGCTTCATGATGATGTTAAATCAAAAGATAAAATTAAATTGATTGAAAATTTAAGAAAGAAATGGACACCTTATTTGGGAGCAAAAATTGAAGTAAGAGACTTTGAACAAGGAGTTCCTATTATCTCGCCTGTTGAAGTCAGGATTTTTGGAGACAATCTAGATACTCTTCAAAATCTTTCGTATAAAATTGAAGACCTCTTGAAGAAAACCCAAGGTACTGAATATGTCAATAATCCAATTAAAAATAATAAAACTGACCTAAAAGTTAATATTAATAGAGAAAAAGCAATGGCATTAGGTGTGCCAACTTCAGCTATTGATCAGACAATTCGTGTAGCATTGTCCGGTTTTAATGTGGGAACATATACTGATCCTAATTCAGATGATAATGATTATGACATCTTGGTAACCGTGCCTAGGAATTCCGAAGCAACTATTGCAACTTTAGAAGGAATATTTGTTGATAATGTAATCGGAACCTCTATTCCTCTTTCTCAATTGGCATCGCTAGAGTTTGAAGAATCACCTTCAAATATCTATCATCAAAATAAAATTAGAACAGTCTCGGTTAATTCTTTTGTTAAAAAAGGTTTTGGAAATGATGAAGTCATAAATGCTGTGATTGAACAAATGGATAAATTTCCTTTGCCTAACGGATATAGTTATGAAATGGGAGGGGAAGTAGAAAGTCGTGAAATGGCTTTCGGAGGATTTGGAACCATTATCATGATCACAGTATTTATGTTTATTGCAGTCTTAATTCTGGAATTTAAAACTTTTAAAAGTACTCTCATCGTTCTTTCTGTTATTCCATTAGGTATCGTTGGTGCAGTATTAGCCCTTTTGCTAACAGGTAATACCTTATCCTTTGTGGCAACTATTGGAATTGTAGCCCTGGCTGGTATTGAGGTCAAAAATACAATCTTATTGGTGGACTTTACAAACCAATTAAGGAGGGAAGGGATGCAGCTAAATGAAGCTATTGAAAAAGCAGGTGAAATTAGATTTTTACCAATTATCTTAACAACTCTGACAGCTATTGGTGGTTTAATGCCAATTGCATGGTCCTCAAATCCGTTGATTTCTCCTTTAGCTATCGTCATGATTGGGGGCCTCATTAGCTCAACATTATTGTCAAGGATTGTAACTCCCGTAATCTATAAACTCATTCCTCCTACAATAGAAAAAGACATATAATTGTATATATATCCCTTTTAGCTTTTAACCTGAAAAACAAAATAGCTTTATCCTTGTTTAATTTTTAAACGAAAACTATGAAAAAACTATGGATACTAGGTGCTGCTTTATTCATGCTAGCATGTACCAATCAAAATAAACAGTCGAATCAACAAATCGACGAAAACAAAACAGGTGGCATTGCAGAAGGCTCAAGTGATGG
>JBEBTR010000087.1:0-13705 GCA_040393725.1 Sphingobacterium endophyticum
TTCCATCCTCTAGGACTAAAATTGCTGGCAATTTGCTGTAGTTGGTCATTCTTATATCTTGTTAAAACTTATTCTCTAATTTACTGATTGATTTCCTTAACTCCCAAACATAAAAAAAGCCCAAACGGGCTGACGTATCAATTAATATTGACTTGAAGTAGAAACTACTTTTTGAATTGCTATCGGGTAGAAGGTCTCTTTCATTTTATTGGGAGACAAAGGTACAAATTATTTTAATTCACAAACAATAGTTTTTTTATTTCTTAATGCAAAAAGTATAAAAAAAATGCCTCAAGAATTATTCCTTGAGGCATCCAATATCATTGATATATTATTTTGTCAATTTGAAGATATCGTTTCCAAAGACAAAGATCATTAAGGCAACAATAATAAAGAAGCCTACAATCTGCGCTTTCTCTAAGAATTTATCACTTAGAGGTTTTCCTTGGATCATTTCGACGATCAAGAAAATAACGTGCCCACCATCTAAAGCAGGGATTGGAAGGATGTTCATAAAGGCTAATGCCATGGATAACATACCTACTAAGCTCCAGAATCTCAACCAGTCCACTTCTGTACCAAACATGGTTGCAATCCCTACTGGTCCAGAAAGAGCCTTATCTGCCCTTACCTCGCCTTTAAATATTTTTCCAAAACCTTTAATGTTGTCGGTAATGACTGAAAAAGCTTTGCTAGCACCTATTGGTAAGGACTCCATAAATCCATATTGATGCTGAACGACTGGTAGGTTCAAAAACCCTAAGGCTGATGAAGTATCTGCAGCAGCGGTCAGTGAAATACTTTTTCCTTGGCGAATTACATCCAATTTAATTTCCTTGTTTTTATTCGCGGCCATCTCAGCTTTGAATTGATCAAGTTTCTCCAACTGAACCCCATTCATCGATACAATACTGTCACCTACTTGAAGACCCATTTTATCTGCCCTACTACCCTTTTCTACCATTGTTATTGGTGTCATCTTAAATATAGGCTGTACCAATTCATTTTTCTTATGTTCCGAAACATCGTTTAGAATATCTTTAGGAAGTGTAATCTCCATTTGATTTCCGCCACGGTCTACGGTTAATACCGCTTCACCCATCAAAACATCAGAAGTCAAGATATCTTGAAAGAAAAGGTTTGCTTTTTTCCCGTTTACAGCAAGGATCTTATCACCTTCTTTCAATCCGACCTTTTCACCAATAATTCCAGGTTTTACGCCGTAAAGTTGTGTGTTATTGAAATCTGTTGTGCCATATTTAAAAGTCAGCATCCAGAATATCACAATACCTACGATAATATTGACAATGATACCACCCAGCATCACGATTAATCTTTGCCAAGCAGGTTTTGACCGAAATTCCCAAGGTTGAGGTTCTCCTTTCATCTGCTCCGTATCCATCGACTCATCGATCATCCCGGCAATTTTCACATAACCTCCTAATGGAAGCCAACCGACACCGTATTCACAACCTTTATAATTGAATTTAAATAGTTTTACTCCCCATGCATCAAAGAAAAGATAGAACTTTTCAACCTTGATACCGAAAGCCCTTGCCGCTAAAAAGTGGCCAAGCTCATGTAAGATGATTAATAAAGACAAGCCTAAAAGCACCTGCCCTACCATGATCACAATTCCCATCTATTTTATTTTTATTGTTTTATTTAATTTAATATTTACGATCTATTAAACTTCGTGCCACAGTCCTACTTTCAAGATCGAAATGAAGGTAATCCTCTAAACTTAACGTTTTTTGTGATTTCACCTGACACAATGTCTCTTCAATGATATCACTCATTTCCAAAAATCCTATCCGATCATTCAGAAATGCTTCTACAACAATCTCATTTGCACCATTTAATACACAAGGAGCATTCCCTCCATCCCGCAGGGCCTGATAGGCCAACTTCAAGTTTCGGAACACTTCCATATCCGGCTGTTCAAACGTCAATGTTGGATAATCTAAGAAATTAAATCTTTTAAAATTGTTTTTGAATCGATTTGGATAGGTTAAAGCATATTGAATAGGCAGCTTCATATCCGGCAGTCCCATCTGGGCTTTCAATGAACCGTCTTCAAATTGAACTAAGGAATGAATGATCGATTGATGATGAATGATAACATCGACTTGATCTGCTTCTAATCCAAACAGCCATTTCGCTTCGATAACTTCTAAGCCTTTGTTCATCAAGGAGGCAGAGTCAATCGTTATTTTTGCGCCCATGCTCCAGTTCGGATGCTTTAAAGCTTGTGCTTTTGTAACAGCAACTAAATCTTCACGGGATTTTCCACGGAAGGGACCTCCTGAGGCTGTAAGTATAATTTTTTCAATCGGATTGGCTTCTTCTCCAGCTAAGCATTGAAATATGGCTGAATGCTCAGAATCAACAGGAAGTAATTTTACCTGATGCTTTTCAATCAAACCGGTGATTAGCTCTCCTGCAACGACTAAAGTTTCTTTGTTCGCTAAAGCGATATCTTTGCCTGATTCGATTGCTGCAACGGTTGGTTTTAATCCAACAGCTCCAACAACTGCTGTTAATACAATGTCAATGTCATCTCTTTTAACAGCCTCAATCAATGCGTCTTCTCCATATAAGACTTCAATATCCTTTCCCTGCAATGCATCCTTTACCTTTTCGAATGCAACTTTATCACAAACTACTACGGCCGATGGATTAAATTTCAGCGCTTGCTGAATTAATAGCTCTGCGTTTTTACCAGCAGATAGCACAGTAATCGAAAAATGATCGGGATATAGTTCTACGACTTCTAATGTTTGTGTCCCAACACTTCCTGTAGAACCTAATACGGCTAATTTTCTTTTACTCAAAACTTAAATAATTTGTTAAATGATATTATCGATAAGGGATGGATCTTCTCCCCCTTTGTATGCTTTCATCATATCAATATAAACAATTGACATGACAACTCCTACAACAGGGATAATAACGAATGCATTCACCAAGCTCAATATCCAAGATACTAGGGAATAACCTAAGTATTCGGCTCCAAGCTGTAATAAATGGGTAGACGCTACAATAGCAATAATGATAACCAAGGTCATGACATTGCCTTTGGTCATTGCCAAGCTAAATCTATATGATTTAAAGGTATTAAATCCATTCTCAAGGATAAAGAAAGGAAAGAATGTAATTCTAATCAGGATGAACATCATAATCAATCCTGTTAGTAAGGGATGTATTTCCGTCTGTACCGTCTGCATGTTCACACCCATATATAATAAAGGGAACAAAACGACATACATAATCAGATAAACGACAAAAGCAATCAGACTATACAACAGTAAACCAATAATGTAATAACAGAATTGGGAAACAGTGGGGATATAATCCATAAAGGCATGTTTTCTTTCTTCCTTAGCCAAGAAAATGGTCCTTTTCAAAAGCACCAGTTGCAGACCGAAATAAAGGCCGACAAAAAGCAGTAACAGCAATACTTTGATAAAGAAATTTGATGAGTCCAAGTATAGTGCTAGAAAGGAAGACAGATTCGACGTCACAAAAAGTAAAAAGCAAAGTCCTGCAATAGATATATAATTTCGCATTAAAATGTCTATTGCCCGGAGAACAACGTCGTTAGCTCTGAAAGTAATGTCTTTGAGGAAATTTAGCATGTCTTAATTAATACTGCAAATATGATAATTTTTTCGCGGTTAGCAATTTTTAGAAGGTCAAATCGCATAAAAAAAGGCTAAGAAATTATATTCTTAGCCTTTTTTAACATTCATTATCTTAAATTCTCTGGCACAGGTTTTTCCAATAGATATTGGTAATAAAATCTTGCGCGCTCTTTAAAGTCATATGCGTTTTTCGAACGATTAAATCCATGTCTGCTTCCTGGATAAATCATGAGCTCAAAGGGCACTGCACGATCAGTCAATGCATCCACCAATTGAATGGTATTTTGCATATGAACATTATCGTCCATATCCCCATGCATAATGCGCAACCTACCTTTATATTGATCTACATAAGGTAGAATTGAACCATTTTTATAGCCTTCAGGATTTTGCTGTGGCGTATCCATCCAACGTTCTGTATAGTGCGTATCATAGAGTTCCCAACCCGTAACTGGAGCACCTGCAATTCCGTAATTGAAATAGTCAGCACCTTTTGTCAATGCCAGACAGGTCATATAGCCACCGTAGCTATGTCCAGTAATCAGTAATTTATCTTTTGCTACCCAAGGTTTAGCCTTCAACCATTTAGCCACTGTGATATAATCGACCAATTCCCAATTACCGAGATTTCTGTGCATCCAAGCAACACCCTGTTTACCAAAATGTCCGGAAGCTCTGTGGTCTGCCTCTATCTGAATAATACCTTCTTGAGACCAATATTCCCCACTTACTCCTTTCCATGTGTTCCTAACCGATCCTGCATCTGGACCTCCATAAATGCTCATAATCACTGGGTACTGCTTCGTTTCATCAAAATCAGTAGGATAGGTAATGATCAATGGCAGATTGAATTTACCATCATCCGATGGAATGGTCAGATACTCTCTTTTTGCTACTTTATAATTTGCAAAATCATCAGCTTTACTGTCTGCTAATTCTTTTACGACCTTGCCTTTGTTGTCTACTAAAGCTACTTTATTTGGGGTATGTATGTTGGAGTAATTTGTGATAAAATATTTTCCATCGGGAGATACCAATACGTTATGCGTATAATCGCCAAATGTCAACCTTTTCATATCCTTTCCATCAAAACCTATTCTATAAAGATCGCGTGTTGCAGAATTTTCTTTTCTAGCTGTAAAATACAGCACCTTACCTTTTTCATCGATACGTTCAATGGAGGTTACTTGCCAATCCCCTGAAGTTATAGGATTGACCAACTTACCGTCTAAGGTATATAGGTAATAATGTGCCCAGCCTGTTTTGTCAGATTTTAGAATATAGTGCTTATTGTCTGCAAGGTAAGTGATTCTCTCATCATGGTCCAAGTTAATCCAAGTCGGTTGTTCCTCATTGTAGATTTCTGATTTTTGCCCGTTCGATGGATTGACAGCATAAAACTTTAAGTTAGTCTGATCTCGGTTCATCCATTGAACCATGATGGATTTGCTATCGAAGCTCCAATAAGGCTGACCGAAATATTGATCATCCTTTTCATTGAAATCTGCCCAAACGATTGGCGACCCTTCAGCTTTTACAAACCCAACCTTAACTTCAGGGTTTGGATCTCCAGCCTTAGGATATCTTGTTTCCTCTAAATATCCATGCTGACCTTTGGAAACATAAATTGGAAACATAGGAACTTTGGTATCATCGAAACGCATAAAAGCGATCTCTTTACTATCTGGAGACCACCAGAATGCTCTATAATTTGTTGGGCGGCCTAATATTTCTTCATAATAAACCCAGGAAGACCAACCATTATATATCACATCGGTACCATCCGTTGTATATCTGATTTCTTTTCCAGAAGCGATTTCCAATCCATATAGATCACTTTTACGGGTAAAAGCAACAAATTTACCATCAGGGGATAAAGTTGGATTTTGTTCCTCAACATCTGGCGATTGAGTTAACTGTTTTGCTGGACTGTTGGGATACTGAATAAATACATCCTTATCCTTAACAAAAACATTCGTTGAGGTATTCACTGGGTAGGAATAGCTTTCTTTCTTTCCCGTTTTAACATTTACTTTAAAAAGCTGATTATTGGATCTTTCGATATAATGGTTTGGATCAGCCCATCCTTCAAATGCACTAATTTTTTTGGTTAATGAAGGAGATTGGTTCCACGCCTGTTCATAGGTAAGTTTTTGAGTTTGTGCATTTGCGGCATCTGTAGAAAGAATAAACAATGCCATGCAAGCCACAGAAAACAATTTATTCATGTGATTACGTTTATAAGTAATTTGTTCAAGGTTCGAAATTAACAATTTCCTAACGATCTCTTAAAAAAAGCCTGTAACATATTTAACGAAATCGTTAGCGCTATTTCGCACTTGAGAAATTGGTTCAATTAAAAAAGCCACTAACGTGATTAGTGGCTTAAAATAATGTATTTAAAACTAAATTAAAAAGAGTAATTGTCTTTTTGTACTAGTTCGCCATTGTTTTCAAAACCTGAATCGTCTTGATTTGGCTCGTATCTTTTCTCTACTACTTCTTGATTTGATCTGATGTATTCAACAACATCTTGCAAACCTTCAGCAAATTTCTCGAAGTCTTCTTTATAAAGGAAAATTTTATGTTTGATAAACTGTCCGTCCTCAAAACGTTTCTTACTTTCCGTAATTGTCACATAATAGTCGTTAGAACGGGTGGCCTTTACATCAAAAAAATAAGTACGTTTTCCCGCTCTCACCTTTTTTGAAAATACCTCTTCACGCTCTTTATTGTCAAAATCTCCCATTAGATTAATATAAAATTTAAGTTTAACCCTCTATTTTCAGTCATAAATATATAATAATTAATTTCAATCATCCAAATTTTATTTAAAAATCATTGTTATAATAATTAAAATATTGCATCTAATTTGAATAGATTACAATTATGGCAGGAATATTTACCGACTATTTTCAGACTTTTACCGAAAAAATCACCCAAGAGACCTATTAGCTCTGGTGCTATGCTTATATTCGCTATACTTTTGGTTATACTAATTCAAAAGGAAACAACGACATGAACAATCAAACAACAAAAACAGATTACGGAAAACCTCCAAAAAACAACAAGTCATCAAACTTGGTCGGATTTATCATTGTATTCTTAGGTGTAGCCATCCTATTCAAGAATTTAAACATGGGAAATATCGTACCAAATTGGATGTTTGGATGGGAAACAATTTTGATCATTATCGGATTGGTGATTGGTATCAATTCAAAATTCGAAAAGAAATCATCGATCATATTAATTATTATAGGTTCGGTATTTCTTTTAAAGAATGAACTTGACATTCACTTAGGCCGATACTTGATCCCTGCAGCAGCGATAGCTCTAGGCTTCTACCTAATCAACCGTAACAAAAACACTCCACAATTGCCTCCAACAACTCCTCCCAAAGATGAGTTTGACTGGGACAAACGTGTAAGCCAGGATTATGATGAAAATCAATCTGGCCCTAGCAACCCTTCATCACAAAACCCTAACGATTCCTATGCTCAAGCAACAAGCTCTGAGCATAGGCCGTATGGAAAAAAATATCTTCCCGATTTTGAAAACTACCTGAAAGTGGACAATTTCTTCAGTGATACTAAAAAAGTAATTTTAACTAAAAACTTTTTAGGTGGAAACATCACTTCTGTTTTTGGCAGCACTCAATTGAACTTCCTGCAGGCAGATTTGAAACAACCTGTTGTCATTGACACCTTTCAGCTATTCGGAAGTACAAAAATCATCGTCCCTACAAACTGGAAAGTTTATTCCAATGTATCCTCTATTTTTGGTGAGGTAGACGATAGACGTCCTATGATTGAAATTGAAACCGATGAGAATAAAAAGATTTACATCACTGGAACTTCATTATTTGGGGGCTTAACCATTAAGAATGTATACTAGGCATGCAAAAACCCATCAGTGAACAATCCAAACGTTATGTAATCCATGCCTCATCATGGATTATTTGTGTTTTATATTTCCTTATTATATATGGACTATTGTTATGGTCCAATATTGCTAAAGTAACTGCTGCCTATGATGCGGCAATCGGAGCTTTTACCATGACAGGTATCTCCTATTTAATCTATAGCACCCTTCAATTCTATCTTCCTAATAATAAAAACTACTGGAAACTATTTTCAATGGCAGCTATATTCTCTGCCATTAGCGTATTGATTACCAGAATTTTGATTATTCAGATATCGCCAGATGAGAATTTAGCATATTTAGATTTCAGCCTTCCTTTTCGATTTGTGATCAACTTTTTGATCATTACCTGTGTGATGACGATCAACATCTTTTGGAACATACAGGAAGAATTAGTATTTAATAAAAGAAGAAAAGATGAAAGTGAAAAAATGGTTCGCGATGCTGAACTTTATAATTTAAGACAGCAGCTACAGCCCCATTTTTTATTCAATAGTTTAAATTCGATCATTGCATTAATTGGCAGCAAACCTACCGAAGCTAGAAATATGACTTTTCAGTTGTCAGATTTTTTAAGAGGTACCATGCGGAAGGATGAGAAACAATTTACAACTGTTGAAGAAGAAATAAATCATTTAAGTTTATATTTAGATATTGAAAAAGTGCGGTTCGGTCACCGGCTCAGCACAGAATTCGACTACGCTGAAGAAGTCCTTGATGGTAAAATACCGGTTATGATCTTGCAGCCATTAGTTGAAAACGCAATTAAATTCGGCCTATACAATGTTACCGACCAAGTGACCATCAAAACCAGCATACAACTGCAAAACAATATGCTTACGATAAGAATCAGTAATCCATTCGAATCCGATCAGCCAGAACAGAAAAAAGGAACTGGATTTGGATTAACTAGTATACAACGACGCTTATATTTGCTATTTGGAAGAACAGATCTATTAGAAACAGCTGCTGAAGGCAACACCTTTATTTCCACATTAAGAATACCACAATTATGATAAAAACGATACTTATAGATGATGAACCATTGGCACGTAGCATGGTGCTTGAATACCTAAAAGAATTCCCTGATTTTGAAGTATTGGCGGAATGTAATGACGGATTTGAAGGCGTAAAGGCAATTCAGCAACATCAGCCTGATTTGGTTTTCTTAGATATTCAAATGCCTAAGCTAACTGGTTTTGAAATGCTGGAGTTATTGGACAATCAGCCCCATATCATCTTTACCACGGCATTTGACGAATATGCTTTAAAAGCTTTTGAAAAAAATGCTATTGATTACTTACTGAAACCAATCCGTCCGGATCGATTCCAAAAAGCAATCGACAAATTCAAAGCCTCATTCAGCACTCAACAAGTTCCAAAAATTGATTCTGCAAAATTGCAGGAATCTATGGAAGAGGACAGCTCATTAGAGCGAATTGTTGTCAAGACCGGAAATCAAATCAAAATTATTCCGGTTCAACAGATTCTTTTTTTAGAAGCCTATGATGATTACGTTAAGATCCATACTCCTGATGGAATGTTCTTAAAAAATAAGACCATGAGTTCTTTTGAGAAACAATTGGATGGGAAACAATATGTACGGGTCCACCGCTCATTTATTGTCAAAGTTGATCAATTGCAAAAAATAGAACCTATGGAGAAAGACAGCTATATCGCCACCTTATTGACGGGAGAAAAGGTCAATATCAGTAAATCTGGGTACGCCAGATTAAAGCAAGTTATAGGTTTATAATTTGTTTTGTATTTTTGGGCATGAGAATTAAAGCATTCAACCTCCTCATTATCCTTATTTTATCTTCTTTTAGTCTGGCAAAGGCGCAAACTATTGACGAGGATAATAATAGGGCAGTATTTAATCGAATTGAATATTTCTTCAATTTGCAACAAGCTGATTCAATTTATCATTTAGCTAACGCAGAGTTCAAGCAGCAAATCAGCCAGGAAAAATTGAACGGAATATTGGAACAGATGTTCGACCTTGGCAAAATAAAAAACGCAACCAAGACAGACTTTAACAAAGGTTTGGCGACATATAAAATTGATTTTGAATCAGCCACAATGAGCATGGTTCTTGGGATTGATTCGACTATGCATTTCGGTTATTTTTTATTGAAGCCATACGAGGGTAAAGAAGTTCCAGTCAAAGAAGAAATTATTTCGAATGTTGAAGCAAAAAGTCCATTAGATCTATATGTAGACTCTGTTGCCAGAAGCTATGCAAAGAATGGCAATGCCCATTCATTAGCAGTTGCTGTCATCCATCAAAATAAAATCAACACCTTTTTTTATGGTGAAACGGCTCCTGGCAACAACACTTTACCAGATGCAAACACTGTTTATGAAATAGGATCTGTTACAAAAACAGTAACCGCAACCCTACTTGCGGAAATGGTCAACAAAGGCCTTGTGGGATTGGAAGACAGCATTGCAAAATACCTACCCGACTCGGTAGCCCAAAACCCGGATATCCAAAAGATGACCTTCAAAATGCTGGCAAATCATACTTCGGGCCTACCTAAAATGGCTAGCAATTGGAATAAAGTCCCTAAGTTCAATGAACAGGATCCTTATGCTGTCTACGACAGAAAAGCATTATTCGCTTTCCTGAAAGATTTTAAAGCCGAGAAGGAAGTAGGAACTGAATATGAATATAGTAATTTAGGCTTCGGGTTGTTGGGAGAACTCCTCTCCATCATCGCTAAAAAACCTTATATGACCCTGGTGAAGGAAACTATTCTCACTCCTTTGGAGATGACCACAACCAGTGATAAAATAAATCCAAAGGACAAAAATTTCGCTGCACCATTCAATGCAGACGGTCAACAGGTACCTTTTTGGAATTTCCAAGCTCTTTCAGCAGCAGGATCATTAAAATCAAGTTTAAATGACCTTTTGCGCTATACCATTGCACAGCTAACCTATCCGGAAAACGATGTTCAAAAAGCAATGAACTTAACTAAACAGTTCACCTTTTTTGTACCTCCAAATAGTGATATTGGCTTAGCTTGGCATATGAATATGTTGGATGGTGTAATATATTACCACCATACTGGAGCTACAGCGGGATCAAATGCTTTTGTAAGCTTTGTACCTGATGAAAAATCAGTAGTGATCATGCTGTCTAACTCAAGCAATGAATTGGGGAAAATTGGCACTCAGCTAATTGAGAAAGTTTTAACCACAAAATAATTCTACGGAATTTGAAATAGAAAAGGGGAGATTTCCAAACGGAATTCTCCCCTATTTCATTGTGTAGTTCTCATTTCAAATATTCTTTAAGTCAAACCGCAGAATAATCTGCCGTTATCAAGTAAATCTCAATAGAAAATAAGAACCTTTCGCTTTTTCAATCATTATGAAAACTTTTTATATGCTATTGAAATTGAATATTCATTTTATTTCTAAGCATAATTCAAGTCTCATTAACTGCTGACAGAAAAGGAATATACGGGCTTATTGTGTGTGTGCAACCTTATACTTCTGCAATCAAGTCAACTTCCAATTTATATCCGTGGCGCAATTCCGTTACAGGTACCACAGTTCTTGCTGGCTTATGCTTCCCGATAAAATCAGCAAACAAAGCATTGAATTGCGGCCAGTATTTGGTATCACTGAGATAGGCCGTTACCTTGACTATCTTTTGAAGATCACTAGAAGATGCCAACAATATTTCTTCAATATTTTGAAAGACAATATTGAATTGATTTTCAAAATCTTCATCTTCATGATGCCTACCATCTGCGGAAATTGGCAATTGCCCAGATATAAACAAAAAATGATTAGATACTATCGCCGTACTGTAATGTCCATTAGGCTTTGGCAGCCTACTCCCTTGTAGTATTTTCATGCAAAACAAATATTTTCATTAACCTGCTACAAAATAAACTTTTACTTAATTTTTAAAATAGAACGATATTAGCGTTAGTTCTTTAGTAGTTCTTTTGGCAGGAAACCAAACATTTGCCGAAAGTATCTGGTGAAGTGACTTTGATCCGAAAAACCACACAAAAATGCCACCTCCGTCAACGAGTGCGAATCTAATTGTATAAATTCCATAGCACGAATCATTCGTATCTTTCGTTGATACAATAAAACCGTACTGCCCGCATATTTCTCGAAATATTTGGATATAGTAACTTTATGGACGGAACATAGCCTTGCTAGTTCGTCCAGGGAGATGTGCTTGTTCCAATTATTCTTAATATACTCCTTTGCAATGTTTACCCAAACAGGAGGATGAGATAACATAATCTCCTTTACTGGGCCATTATTAAGCGATATAATCAATGATTCTATAGCTGAAAAAGCATTCTCATCTCTGTAATTTAACTCCTTATAAATGTTAATCATAAATAAATGTATTCATCAACCAAATTGTAAATAAATTGGCCCTTACAATTTTTTAATTGTTGATTGGCTGACATTCACAAAGACTGTTAAATTTTGAAAATGTTTAATGAAGGTTGAAAATAATCTTTATTAATTGTTAGCATAAAAGTATCTGATTGTGAAAACGATGAACCTCTCAATCACAATAATTTAACGGCTGATCCATCATAAATATTTTACAATAGAAGCTGTAACCCTTTATTCCCCAATTAACATTTTTTTCTATTAGATTTAAATCATTCCCAGTGATCTATCACCTTGCTATTAATAATTCAATAATAACACCTTTGGAAGGCTGGTTTTCGAAATTCCAAACTACCAATCAAGAACAGTTTTTTCTTACTAACCGTTCATTAAAGTAAATATAAGAAAAGAATTAAATAACTAATATTGTTTTATTTTATTAGGAAAATAATGAAATAAATAAAGAAAATTAAAAATTACATGGTTTTAAACAATTTAATTAGGTATTTTTAGGAATGGTAGTATAGAATTACCCTTATTTTCCCCATCAAATTGTTTAATTAATTGTAGAGATTCAGCTTCAAAAATATAGGTGGATGGAAAATTTGTAGGATGGAAATTTAAAATGAACTCTCCTTCTTTGTCATAAAGGAATTTGACACGGCTATCATTTCGAAGCCCCTTAGCAAACATATTAATGTAGCCATCAACCAACGCCTTCTCTTGCATAGAAACAAAATAAAAGTCGACGTCCTTTCTAATTTTATCTAAGGAGAGTGAAATCCCTTGCCCTAATTCCTGACAATGGCCACATCCCGCATCGAATAATATGAAAACCTGGGTATTCTTTTTATTGATGGAATCAGAGGTAACAAGATCTCCCGTATAGAGATTGATGAATTTTGAAAATGACGGCATCTCTTTTGGAACCTGAGCCAAACTAGAACTTACAAATGTGAAAACTAAAATTATTGTTGGTATAATATTTTTCATAAATCAACACAATAGATAAAATCTTAATAAAACTAACAAAAAATGCCCCAATATCGTGGCAACCTAACCTAATATTGCAAAAAAACAGCTATATTTGCCAAAGAATAAGGTTTAATTTTTCTAACTCTAACACACTGTGAAAAAGCGGATTGCTATTTTTGCTTCAGGTTCTGGATCGAATGCCCAAAAAATCATGGAGCATTTTAAATATTCTGACAGTGCCGAAGTTGCCTTAGTATTAAGTAACAACCCGGATGCGTATGTATTGCAACGCGCCGATAATTTTGAAATTCCTACCCATGTTTTTGACAAGCATGATTTCTATCAAACCGATGAAATCGTCAATCTGTTGAAAAGATTAGATATCGACTTAGTAGTTCTTGCAGGATTCCTTTGGCTGGTGCCTGAAAACCTCCTAAAAAGTTTCCCTAACAAGATTATCAATATCCACCCTGCTCTTTTGCCAAAGTTTGGCGGAAAGGGTATGTATGGCGACCGTGTGCATAAAGCCGTTTTGGAAGCCGGAGAAGACGAACATGGGATAACAATTCATTTTGTCAATGAAAATTTTGATGAAGGTGAAATCATCCACCAAGCACGTTTCCGTGTGGAACCAGGTGACACCCTAGAAATCATCAAATTCAATGGACAGCAATTAGAACATAACCATTATCCCAAAGTAATCGAGAATTTACTGAAAAAGTATAATTAGGGGAGACAGTAGACATAAGACAGTAGACATAAGAACTGAGATATTGTAAAAAGGGTTT
>JBEBTR010000088.1:0-13694 GCA_040393725.1 Sphingobacterium endophyticum
TTTTATTCCATCCTAGAATCTGAATTCCTAATTTGGAATTAAATTCATATTAGATATATTTCTTTCTTAATATCGAATAAAGCTTATCTACAGTTTGAGGTTTAGCAGCCCAATTATTTTTAAGCGAATAATTTGTTTGCAAAAAGGCATCTGCTTCCGCAAAATTGTCAAATCTGTTTAACAATTCAATCGCCTCAGAATACGCTAAACTATATCCATTGAATAGGTCTTTAATAAATAATAATTTATCATTAAGGCTAACTGCAACTTTTAGATCTCCAATTCTTTCTCCACTTCCACCTCTTTCCTGAGAAGTATTAAATTGATTTGCATTCGTTAATCCAGCTTTCTTTTGCTGCTGGATCAATTCATTTAGGGTCAAAGGTCGGCTTGGCTTAACTTCTGCCTGCTTTGCCAAATCATTCAAGCTTACTTCCTT
This sequence comes from Sphingobacterium endophyticum, assembly GCA_040393725.1. Taxonomy (GTDB): domain Bacteria; phylum Bacteroidota; class Bacteroidia; order Sphingobacteriales; family Sphingobacteriaceae; genus Sphingobacterium; species Sphingobacterium endophyticum_A. Next base: position 440 of record JBEBTR010000088.1, read on the forward strand.
CTCCTCTTCAGTCTCAATTGAAATCTCTTTTTTCTCTATAACAACCTGATTTACTACAGGCTCTGATACTTGAGATTCTTTTTTAACTTCCTCCTCTTCAGCATCGGATTTCGTAGAAACTGAAGTATATCCTGATGATGATGTATGAACTGGATTTGAGGAAATATTAAAATCCTTAAAATCATTAACTTCCTCTACTGAAGTATTTGCTGGTTCAGCCTCTATCTTTTCTTCTTCTCTTTCTTCAGACTCTTTAGGCTCTTCAACTAATTCCTCTTTTTCCTCTTCTCGAACTTCCTCATCTTGTCTATTTGATTCACTGCCATATGTACTTGTTTCAGGCTCTTCTTCATCATATTCCTCAACAAATGGCTCATTTATTTGAACTTTTTCATCAGATCCAACTGCATTCACTTCTTGGATTTCCTCTTCTACTGGTTGATTGTCGGATTCATGCTCTTCATGTTCTACTGCCGGCGTAAATGTTTCCTCCGATTTTACTTCTGAAGCACTTTCACCTGAGCTAGCTTTAGGTTTTGATTCAATAGAATTTTGCAAATTTGCCAATGCATCAATATGAGCAGCTAAGTATTTAGTTTGTGCTGATAATAACAGGATATCAACTTTTCGCTCCGTTAAACTGGCATTCTGTAAGCCAGCATACTGCTCATTGATTTCCACCAATAGATCTCCAATTTTCCCTAAAATATCCTGATCTGTATAAGCCATGTTTTTTTTGTATAGATTGAAATTAATTCTTTAACCATTTTACGGACATAAAAATTAAACAAGCTGATTGATACATTGTTTAACTTTTTATCCTACATCCTTAAACCAAAAATAAGATTAAATTTCGATATTCGTAACCTATATTAGTTAAGATTTTCATATTATATGAAACTCCAAAAATCAGGTTTTTAGTATAAAGTATTTTCAAAATGATGCTGTTTTCTGAACATAATTTCCCTAACAGAAGAGGTCCTATAGGTAGTATTGAAGTTATCTGTGGATCTATGTTTTCAGGAAAAACCGAAGAGTTAATTCGAAGAATGAAAAGAGCTCAATTCGCTAAACTGCCTGTTGAAATATTTAAGCCTGAAATTGATATTCGCTATGGTGTGAACGAGGTCGTTTCCCATGACAGCAATTCGATCCCTTCTACCCCAGTTTCTCATTCTTCTGCCATTCTATTGCTCAGTTCTGACACCAAAGTTGTGGGAATTGATGAAGCACAATTTTTTGATGAAGAACTTCCTAATGTATGTGTGGAATTAGCAAATCGAGGAATCCGCGTTATTGTCGCCGGCCTTGATATGGATTATTTAGGCAAACCTTTTGGGCCAATTCCCAATTTAATGGCAATTGCTGAAGATGTAACCAAAGTACATGCTGTATGTGTACAATGTGGTGCTCCTGCAAATTATTCTTATAGAATCCAGAAAAATGAATCCCGTGTATTATTGGGAGAGAAAGAAAGCTACGAACCTAGATGTCGAGCTTGTTATTTCGGACTGAATGATTCCTTATAAGAATAGAAAATGACTCATTAGCCAGTCTTTAAGAATTTGGGAATTCCCCAAAAAAAAATAAAATGCGCCTTAATTAGGCGCATTACACTTATTAAAGTATTTGTTTAGTGATTTGATCATCCAATGGGGTAACTTTTGAACGGTAGCGGTGTGCCAATTTTCCGTCCTTACCAATCAAGAACTTTTCAAAATTCCAATTTATATCTCCTTTGAAATCTGGATTTTCAGTTTCCGTCAGGTATTTGAATAGTGCTGTTTGATCTTCACCTTTGACATCAACTTTTTCTGAAAGAATAAAGTTTACGCCATAATTCTTTTCACAGAATTCTGCAATCTCCTTGTTGTCTCCATACTCCTGATTACCAAAATTATCAGAAGGGAAGCCTATCACCACGAGCTTATCTCCATATTTCTCATGTAACTCCTGAAGCTCTTTATATTGTTTAGTAAATCCGCATTTTGAAGCTGTATTTACAATCAATAATTGTTTTCCCTTGAACTCCGACAGGTTTATTTTCTTCCCATCAATTGATGTGAAAGAATAGTCATATACAGTTGGCTGTTGAAACAGCATGGTATACAACATAATCATCGTCATTATCATAGCATATTTTTTTTAAAGTTGAACATTCAATTCTCGATCAACCACATAATGAAATAACTCCTCAATGGGGCTGCTCAGTATTTTACCTACCCTTACTCCATGCAAAGAACATACCTCTCTTAAATGGATATCAAAATAATAGGCAATTCGTCCTACAAAATGACATTCATAATCCCAAAAATTGGGATAGGTCATGATGTTAGTCCTTACGAATTCATCGAATCCATTCCTAAGCAAATTATCAATATAAGGATGTTGCCTATTGTTAGCCATAAATTCCGCAAATGATGCTAAGTAGGCGTTTGGACGATCTCTTTGGTAGACATTTTTAATGATGATATCCTTAGTAATATGATGGGATTCTTTAAAAACCCTTGCCAAGTCCCTCGGCATTGTTTCGTAGAGGTAAGCGGTTATCAGTTGTTTGCCAAACCAGGCGCCTGAACCCTCATCACCCAGAACATATCCATTGCCATGTAAACTGGGAGAAAGTTTTTCGCCATCATAAAAGCTAATATCGGAACCGGTTCCTAAATTAGAAATTAAGCCTTTCCCGACTCCAAAGGTCGCAAATGCTGACCCTAATAAATCACTCTCTACAGAGATAAACGAACTCGGAAATATTTGGGTTAGCGCATTTGAAACTAATTCCCTCCGGTCAGGCGTCGAACAGCCTGCTCCAAAGAAATATACCTCGTTTACTTCCTTTATATATGGAATAATCTCCGGTACATCCGTCAAAACGGCTGCAATCTCTTTCTCACTAACGAAAAATGGATTTAAGCCCTTGGTACTAAAACGTAATGGTTTGCTATCTGGAAGATGAAGCATCCAATCTGATCGTGATGATCCGCTATCTGCTACTAAAATCATATGGTACTAATTGTCATCATCTCAAATATACAAATTCCAATAGAATTAAAATCGCTGTTTTCCTTCCCTTTTCCTACTGCCTGTCCACATCTTCTAAAACATCTGTAATATTATTGTGAGAAACAGGATTACATTCGCTTCGTTTACAAGAATTTCCACTTGTTTCTTATCTTTATCCAATAAATTATTACCTAATAGAATTATGAAAAACTCAATTAACCTACTCCGGTTACTATTGATTTCATTTGTCCTCATTCAATCTGTATATGCCCAACAGATTACCAATCCCAAGGCGCATTTCGGTTTTAACATTGGCGATGATTACCAATTAGCAACCTTCACCCAAACTGAAAAATACTTCAAAAAGCTAGATCTTGAATCCGACCGGTTAATCTATACCGTTATTGGAAAGACAGAAGAAGGTCGCGACCAGTGTATGCTCATCATCAGTTCTGCTGAAAACTTAAAAAATTTAGAGAAGTATAAAAAGATTTCAACCAGTTTAGCACGTGCTGAAATAAGTGAGGATGAAGCTAAATCTCTTGCTGAACAAGGCAAGAGCGTGGTATGGATAGATGGCGGATTACATTCGACTGAAGTGGTCGGAACCCACCAACTTATACAGACGGCCTATTTATTAGCTTCCTCTAACGATGCGGAAACAAAAAAAATCCTGGATAATACCATCATTTTGATGACGCATGCTAATCCTGATGGACAAGAATTGGTATCCAACTGGTATATGCGTGAAAATACACCTGAAAAGCGCTCTACTAACTTTGTTCCTGTCCTCTATCAAAAATATGCTGGCCATGACAATAACCGTGACTTCTTTATGTTGAATCTTAAAGAGTCTCAAAATATGGCCAGACAGCTTTTTATAGAATGGATTCCACAGATCATGTACAACCATCACCAAACGGCTCCCGCAGGCGCTGTTGTGGCTGGAGCACCATACCGTGATCCTTTTAACTATGTATTTGACCCGCTTCTTATGTCAGGTATTGATGCATTAGGTGCTGCAATGGCTAATAGGCTGAATTCTGAAGATAAACCAGGATATACTGCTAAAGATGGATCAGTTTTTTCAACTTGGTACAATGGCGGTTTGAGAACCACAACCTATTTCCATAATATCATGGGATTATTGACGGAAATGATCGGAAACCCTACTCCATTTGAAATCCCTCTGGTTCCTAATCGGATGATTCCAAACAATGATACCCAAAACCCTGTCGTTCCTCAGGTATGGCATTTTCAACAGTCAATTGACTATTCTGTGTCCCTGAATTATGCTATTTTGAACTATGCAAGTCGCTACAAAGATGAAGTCTTGTACAATATTTATAAAATGGGCAGGAATTCCATTGAAAGAGGTTCGAAGGACTTTTGGGCACTGTCTCCAAGTCGTGTTGCTGTTATTGACTCTGCACTTCAACAAGCAAAAAGAAAAGACCCTAAAATTGAATCAAATCGCGCTGCAGAAAGAAAGCTTTTGGGCAGCCTTTTTGAAGACAAAGCTCTGCGCGATCCAAGAGGATTTATTATCCCGGCTGACCAAGCTGATTTCGTAAAAGCGACAGACTTTGTAAATGCCCTTATTCAAAACGGTATAGATATCAAACAGGCATCAGCTGATTTCACTGTAAATGGCAAGAATTATCCAAAGAATTCCTATGTCATTAAAACTAATCAAGCTTTTAGACCTCATATTCTTGACATGTTTGATCCACAAGACCACCCCGATGATTTTCAATATCCAGGTGGCCCTCCAATTCCTCCTTATGATGCTGCCGGATGGACTTTAGCTTATTTAATGGATGTCAAATTCGACCGTATTATGGATGATTTCAACGGTCCATTCCAAGATTTGGAAATCGGAAAAGTGATTAAACTTGCCGAATTAGATAAACCAAAAGGCAAATATCTAAAACTTTCTGCAGCGGTTAACGAATCATTTAGATTGAGCAATGACCTATTAAAACAAGGTAAAAATGTTTGGAGAGACGAAAGTAACGGTGATATCTATGTAGAAAATAAACCAGATGTTAAATTAATATTCGATGCCGAAGGCACAAACAGCCTTCCTAAACAGAACAAAAAAATAAAACCTCTTCGTATTGCCTTATGGGATACTTATGGCGGCAGCATGCCTTCTGGTTGGTTGAGATTCTTATTGGAACAGTATCATTACAACTTTGATGTGATTTTTGCTCCTGAAATCGACAAAGGAAATTTGAATGCAAAATACGACATCCTAATTTTCCCGGGGAACTCAATTCCTAGCTTCGGAAACACTAATGCCGGAGGATATTATGGAAGAATGCCGGCAGATGCACCTGATAATATTCCTTCTCCATATAAAGAAAGATGGGGAAGATTAACAGCAGACAAATCTATTCCAGTACTTAAAACTTTTCTTGAAAATGGCGGCCGAATAATTACCATTGGAAGCAGTTCCGATTTAGCTGAACATCTTAAATTGGGCGTAGAAAATCATTTGGTAGATGCAAACAAAAATGAATTAAAAAGAACGGAATTTTACACTCCTGGATCTGTTTTGACTGCACAAGTCGGGAAAGGAACAGCAAGTACATGGGGATATCAAGACGAAATCGATCTTTACTATAGCAATGACAATCTGTATAAAATAACAAGTTCTGAAATTAAGCCATTACTTTGGTTTAATTCTGAAAAGGTTTTAAAAAGTGGATGGTCATGGGGTCAAAAATATCTAAAGGATGGTGTTCTAGCATTTGAGGCTCCCGTTGGAAAAGGCAAATTAGTTTCCTTTGGTAACGACATCAACTTTAGAGCACAGACACATGGAACATTTAAACTGCTTTTCAATCAACTACAATAACAATCGAGATTCAACATAACCCTAATTGGCCATGACTTTTAAAGACATGGCCTTTTTTTTTTCTGTCCAGATACTGGTTTAAGTTTGGTTTTAGTCGTGTTTTGCTCGTGAATGGTCCACACCTCGCTAGGATATAGTCCACAGCTCGTCCGCTTGTGAGCGGACCAGCTCCGGATAAGTTTTGGATAAGCTGTGGATGAGACACGACTAAAACACGAGCAAAAGTCAAGCAAAACCTGAAGAAAAATACAATGAAAACAAAAAAGGAGACTGTAAATCTATACAATCTCCTTTTTTGATATTTTGAAAAAAATGTTGGGTTAATTTTGGTTTAAGGCAGCTTCGATAAGTTCTCCGTAAAATTCAGTAGCCGTTCTACCTGATGCTTTGACTTGTTGTGGAATAAAACTTTGTGGTGTTTGACCCGGGATCGTATTAATTTCAATGAAGTAAAATTTATCAGTTTCGTTTTGAATAAAGAAATCCACACGAACCATTCCCTTACAATTCAGACGAATATAAATCTCTTTAATGATTTTGTCTGCTCGCTCTTTTTGTTCTTCATTTAAATCTGCTGGGGTAATTTCTTGGGTTAATCCAGGTGTATATTTAGCCTCAAAATCAAAAAATTCCCTTGTCGTTATAACTTCTGTAGCTGGAAGAACTTGTAAATCTCCTTTTGAGTCACGATAGATTCCTTGCGAGAATTCTCTACCTTTTACAAACTCTTCAACTAAGACCTGTTTTCCGGTTCCTTCTGCATCATAGGCATCATTTAAAGCTTTTGGCAACTCTTCCCATGTGTTAACTTTGTTCATACCAATACTACTACCACCAGCATTGGGCTTTACAAATAATGGAAGTGCAAGTTTTTCCCTTACAATAGTTTCTGCATTGGCTCTGTCAATTTCAAAAAGAAGGGCCGATTTTGCTACACTAAGTAATGGGATATCTTGAATGATTGCTTTCGTGTAGCCCTTATTCATGGTCAAAGAAGAAGTTAATGCGCCACAAGAGGTATAAGGAATATCCAACATATCCAAATAACCTTGAAGCCTTCCATCTTCACCGGGGGTTCCATGCAATATTATAAAAGCGACATCAAAACTGATTTTCTGATCATTGATGTTCAGGGTAAAATCCTGACGGTCGATTTCATAGCTGTTTTTTTGCTCGTCAGTATAGGTCCATCCCGAAGTAGTGATATCAATTACATAGACCTCATATTTTTCTTTGTCAATTTGTGAGTAAACAAAAGCGGAACTTTTATAGGAAATTTCAGCTTCTCCGGTGTATCCACCAGTTATTAATGCTACTTTAGTTTTCATATGTTTTATTCGAGAAACAAATATAATTTGAGATACGAGGAAAAACGAATATTTTTGCCTTTAATTACCTCCATTTTGTTGAAATAATAAAATTGGAATTAATATTGTTAATAGGATATAAAAAAAAACACAATAGATGTCTAAGTTCTTTTTATACTTGAGAACGAGTGCTTTCAGAAAAAACTTGATAAGTGGACTCATTTTCATTGTCATTCTTTTTATTTTAGTTTATTTCGGATTAAAGGTTTACACCAAGCATGGTGATTCTCAAGAAGTTCCATTACTAAAGGGGTTAAATATTAGTGAAGCTCTGAATATATTGGATAAGGCTGGTTTAGAAGTAGAGATAGATTCCATCTATCAAATGGATGCGAAACCAGGCTTGGTCATTGATCAGGATCCAGATCCAAAGGCACATGTTAAAGGTGGTCGTACGATATATTTAACCATTATCACACAGTCTGCACCTGAGATTGCATTTCCTGAGGTAATTGACAAGACATATATTGAGGCATCAGCTATTTTAAAGAACCACTCTTTGAAAATTGCTGATACGGTTTATAGAAATGATATTGCTAGGGACGTCGTTTTAGATGTTAAATTTGCGGGACAGCCTATCCGACCAGGAAGAATGGTACCAAAAGGTTCAAAAATCAGCTTAATTTTAGGAAATGGTCGTGGAGATGATGAGGTTGAAATCCCGGTATTGATTGGTTTAAATCTAACTGAAGCTAAATTTGCGTTAGCCGGTAAAGGGTTAACCTTAGGATCTGTATCATTTAATGATAATTCTAATGACACCTTAGGTTCGGTGGTTATTAAACAGGATCCAGATACTAGTGCTAAAATTATTTCTATAGGGAATGCTATTCATGTTACCTTAGGTAAACCTGCTGCAACTCCTGAAACTACCCCACAAATACCATAACATGAGCCAAAACACGAATAAAAGAAAGGGATTAGGAATCTTCTTAATCATAATTTTACTTATCGCATTAGTTGCTGGTTGGATCGGTTATCAAGCATTTATGGGACCGAGCATTGCAACAGATGAAGAATATTTCTATGTAAAGACTGACGAACCGTATTCTAGCGTGATGTCCCGAATAGAATCCGAAGGGATTGTAAAAAATCCGACCTATTTTAAATATGTTGCCAAAGCAATGGATTTAGAATCTGCTGGAATTAAAGCAGGGCGATATAAATTGTCAAAAGACATGAGTAACCGCAGGTTTATTGGGAACCTTCGCGGGGGATATCAGGAGGCTGTGAAATTTAGATTCCAAAATGTTAGGTTAAGAAAAGATTTTGCTGTGCTTTTGGGGCAGAATTTTGAAGCAGACTCAACTGCTTTCCTGAATCTACTGAATGATGAAAAGGTTGCAGAAAAATATGGCTTCAACAAAGAAAACTTTTTCAGCATGTTTATTCCAGATACCTACGAGATTTATTGGAATACAAAGCCAGAAGAGATTTTTGATCGTTTCTCTAAGGAATATGAAAAATTCTGGAATGCCGATCGTAAGGCTAAAGCCGCTGCTTTAGGTCTAACAACTCAAGAAGTTAGTACATTGGCTTCAATTGTCAAGGGAGAAGCATTGCACGTTGATGAAATGCCAAAGATTGCAGGCTTATATTTGAACAGGCTTAAAAAAGGTATGTTACTTCAAGCAGACCCTACCGTTATCTATGCTAACAATGATTTCACGATTCGTCGGGTATTAAATAGGCATTTGACAATTGACAATCCATACAACACCTATCGCTTTAAAGGATTACCTCCAGGACCTATTATGATGCCTAGTATTGCATCGATCGATGCAGTGTTGAACTACGAACATCACCCATATATCTACATGTGTGCGAAGGATGATTTTTCGGGATACCATTTGTTTGCAGAAACAGTTGCAGAACATTTGGTCAACGCGAGAAAATTTCAAAAAGCATTAGACGAAAGAAATATTAAGAAATAATATGTTTCTATATCAACATCAGGTAAGAGTTCGCTATGCTGAGACGGACAATATGGGATATGTATATTACGGGAATTATGCGACCTATTATGAGGTAGCCAGGACAGAAATGTTGCGGAGTACGGGCATTTCTTACAAGGAATTGGAGGAAATGGGAGTTATGTTGCCTGTGATAGAGTTAACCTGTAAATTCAAGAAAGCAGCAAAATATGATGATTTAGTTACTATAAATACTTATATTCGAGAAAAGCCAGGAGTAAGGATTAAATTTGAATATGAGCTGTTTAACGAATCTGGAGATCTTCTGAACACGGGTTCTACCCAACTGGTATTTGTTGATATGGAGAAAGGTAGACCATGCAGCCCGCCACAGATTTTCATTGACAAGATGGCTCCATTTTTTGGAGAATAAATGAAGAAAATTCACCAACGCTTACTGTATGTCAAGCCATATGACAGATTTATAGAATGGACCAAGACAGCTACCCTACCTGGATTTGGAAAACTTCCATTATATACGGTTATGGTTTTCTTCTTTCAGGAGATTGCACGTGAATCCATTATCAATAAAGCCTCTTCCCTAGCCTACAATTTTATGTTGGCGGTATTTCCGGGAATCATCTTTTTGTTTACCCTTATTCCCTATATTCCGGTCGACAATTTTCAGACCCAGCTGATGGAACTGATCCAATTAGCTCTTCCCAATAATGCGTATGAAATTCTCGAAACTACGCTAACAGACATCATCAAAAGACAGAATGGAGGACTTTTATCTGCCGGATTTGTTTTATGTACATTTTTCGCTACAAATGGCATGACAACATTGATGATGAGCTTCAATAAGGCATCTTTATCGAAGGAATCAAGGACTTGGTTCCAGCGAAGGATCGTTGCACTGGCATTGTCGCTTGCAATCGTCTTGGCACTGGCCGTTGGGATAGCTTTGTATGCTGGATCCAACTACTTCATCAACTATCTAAAAACCCACATAGATTATGATTTAAAGTGGTTTTGGGCCTTTTTAATTAAGGTTGCTCAGTGGATAATTTTGTTCGGAATCTACTTTTTTACGGTCAGTTTGATCTATAAATTCGGTCCAAGTTCGACCAAAAAATGGAAATTATTTACCCCCGGTGCAACACTCGCAACGATACTAGCGATGCTGTCTTTTTCGTTATTTACTTTTTATATTAATAATTTTGGAGCATATAATAAATTATATGGCTCAATTGGTACATTAATAGTAATTATGATCTGGATGTATATAAATGCACTAATCTTGATCATAGGGTTCGAACTAAACGCGAGTATAGCGCTTTCAAAGCAGAGTATTAAAATTGTGAAACCAAGAGTTTATAATTCATTTAAACCAAATAAAATTTAATTTATTTTAATAGAATAATCGAATTTTATAAAATTGAAAAATCACACTAGCTAAAGATTTATTATTTATTAGAATAGTATTCTTCATGGAAGACAGCGGGCTACAAAAGCGGACCATTAGAAATAAAAATGTTAGGAATATACTATTGAGTTCAATCATAGTATTATTTATAACATTTGTCATCTTTTTTATCTTCTCTTATATTCAGTACAAAAGCATTCAGAATAAAATTCAGAATATCTATACCTCTGTAAATAGTGACCAGAATAATTTTACGGAATTATTGGGAATCTTTAGCGATGCGGAAGATCACTTTCGAGCATTCTCGATAACCTATAGTATGAATGACTATAATGCTTATCGAAGTAAATTAGTGAAGTTAAAAGCATCTGTAGATTCCATCATTCAGATTAGAGACCGGGAATCTAAAATAATTGTGGATAGTTCCTATCATGGTAAAACCTTGGAGGATATTATGCCGAAGTACAATCTACTCAACCACAAACTGGATTCGATATTAGTTGCGTCAGAAGCATTGAAAAGCTTTCATATTGAGTCAACAGATAATACCATCTTTGAAATTCCGAAAGCAAATGTTCCAACTGCAGTTGTCCCGGCCGAACCTAAACAGGTCGTTGTCAAGAAAAAATCCTTATTAAAAAGAATATTTCAAAAAGGTGATGACACGATTACCGTAGAACAGAATCACAAATCACAATCTGACCCAATAGCGCAGCAGAATGCTAATTTGAAAAATATCATTCAGCAGCGAAATTCAATTACGGCAAATAAACTTAACGAATTAAAAAAAACGTTATCAGATATTCGAAAGAGCGAGCGCTCATTATTAGCAGATAATTTCACTTTACTACATAGTGCCAATCAATTGATCAGGATAATTCATGAAGAAAGAATTCAAATTCAACGAGACAAAACCGATCATGAACTGAGCATCCTAATTTCCAAAACAGATACCTTTAAATGGCAGATCATTATTTCTTTAACATTTGTATTTATTGTGATCTGCATTTTGATATACTATCAATTCTTCACAAGCTATTATGAGCGGAAATTGTTGGATGAAAAGGTATATGCATCCAAATTAGCGGAACAAAAAACTGATATTCTTGCAGAAATCACCCATGAAATCAGGACTCCAATCAATTCTTTGATAGGTATTGTAGATTTGCTAAAAAGCAGGAAAGATTTATATCAGGCAAAAGATGTTCACCTTTTGGAATCCGCATATACCAACATAACGGCCACTTCAAAAACTATCAATGATATTCTGAACCTTAGCAAGGTTGATCAACATGATCTAATAGAAGCCATTCACTTTGACTATGCTGGGTTACTTGCAGAGGTAATAGAAACACATAAGAATCATGCTGAATTGAAAGGTATCGAATTAGAATATCAAGTCAATGAGGATGAACCTACGGTAATTTTTTCGGATGAATTCAAGATCCGTCAAATTATGAGCAACCTAGTGAGTAATGCCATTAAATATTCAAGCGGCGGAAAAGTAGTTGCCAGTGCCATTGTGGACGACCAAAGTAATTTGATTTTCAAGGTTTCAGATCAAGGGCAAGGAATTCCAGAAAACTTAAAGAAAAATATTTTTAAGAAATACTATACTGTCAATAAATCCAACAAAGTAGAAGGCGGAGTTGGATTAGGTTTATATATAACAAAAAACATTGTCAATACATTAAAAGGTAAAATCAACTTTAAGACAAATGCTGGGCAGGGTACAACATTTAAGGTGGAGATACCAGTTCCGAAACCAAAATTCAGGAGAAAGACCAGCATTAATATTGAGAAGATAAGTGATTTTTCAAAGGACCTGCGCTGGTTAATCGTGGATGATAATGCATTGAATTTATTGTATTTAAAACAGTTTTTTTCGTTACATACCCATGTTAAAACGGCTACGAATGGAAAAGAGGCCTTAGAAGTTTTGAGTCAATTCCCAATTGATGTTGTTGTAACAGATATAAACATGCCTATCATGACTGGTGATGAGTTATTAGCAACTGTGAGGCAGAATTCGGCTTATGATCAAGTCAAAATTATTGCTACATCATCTGATAATGAGCAGGTTAAGAAGTTAGAGAAAGAACGTAAGGTTTCATTTGATGGGATTTTGATAAAGCCGTTCAATGAGAGAAAGTTAACGGAAATCATAGTTAAAACGATCTATCCAATCTTTGAGGACAGTGACGAGATGCGTCAAGAATCCTAATAAAAAGAATCTTTTTAAACTTTTTTACATCTAAACTCTTGTAAATAAAAGTTTTTAGTATCTTTGCAATCCCTACATCGTAGGGAAAAGGAGATAATTAATTAATGGCAAAAAAACAAGAAGCAGAAAAAGAGTTAGCGGCGAAAAACGCAGAGCTACAAGGTGCTGACACAAAAGTTGTGAAGGACACTGAAAAGATTGAGTCTGAAGCAGATTCAAATTTAATCGATGAGATTAAATCAAACACTTGGAGTACTCCATCAGGAGACTTCGACTGGGATCTTGATGAAAAAGCTTTTGGTAACTACAGTGATGCAGAACGTACTAAACTAGAAGAGCAGTACGCTGGCACATTCAACCAAATCAATCAAGGTGAGATTATTGAAGGTATCGTTGTATCTATCAATAACAAAGATGTTGTTTTAAACATCGGTTTCAAATCAGACGGTCTAGTAG
>JBEBTR010000089.1:0-13644 GCA_040393725.1 Sphingobacterium endophyticum
TGGTTCATTGGAGATGATTTTCACCATGGCGGAGCATTATTTTTAATGGATGCTTTTCGTTTCATGTACACATTTGATGCTCCTCGTCCAAAACCGATCAGCAACGAAAATGGACCAAAAGGGTTTGAACTTCAATCAAAAGATTATTCGAAGTTCTTTATGGAAAACCCTAGCCTTTCTGGATTAAAAGATAAATACTTAAACCATACCGTAAAATTCTGGGATAATTTAGCAAAACATAGTACTTTGGACAGCTTCTGGGTTGCTAGAACAATTACAAACCATTTGAATGAGGTTAAACCTGCCGTAATGGTCGTAGGTGGATTATACGATGCTGAAGATACTTACGGAGCGTTCGAAACCTATAAGCAGATTGAAAAAAGAAACAAGAACAATAATTCCATCTTGGTTATGGGACCTTGGTTCCATGGAGGATGGGTACGTTCGGAGGGTGATTCATTCGGCGATATTCGATTCGGACAAAAAACTAGCTTAGATTATCAGAAGAATTTTGAGCTTCCTTTCTTTGAATATTACTTGAAAGGAGAAGGATCCTTCAACCCTTCCGAAGCTAACATTTTCTTTACGGGATCAAATAATTGGAAAACATTTGATCAATGGCCAGCAAAGGATGTGAAATCAGAAGAACTTTACCTAAACGCAGATGGCAGCATTTCTTCTTCTCCGAAGGAAAATGTTGAATCATTTGTTGAATATGTAAGTGATCCGAAAAAGCCAGTTCCTTTTCAGGAAGGAATAATTGAAAATAGAACAAGGGAATATATGATCGCTGATCAAAGGTTTGTTGCTAATAGACCCGATGTTTTAGTGTTTGAAACGGAGGCCTTAGCTTCGGGTCTTACTTTCGCAGGTCCGGTGATTGCTGATTTGAACGTTTCAATGACAGGTACAGATGCTGATTTTATCGTTAAAATCATTGATGTCTATCCTGATACTACTTCTGCCACTTCTGCAATCAATGAAAAGGTGATTATGCCCGGATACCAGATGTTGGTACGCGGTGAAATCCTTCGTGGAAAATTCCGCAATAGTTTCAGCCAAGCTGAAGCCTTTAAACCGAATGAAATAACTTCAGTAAAGCTTACCCTTCCTGATGTCGCACATACTTTTAAGAAGGGACATAAAATCATGGTACAGGTGCAACATTCCTGGTTCCCTTTAACAGATAGAAATCCTAATCAATTTATGGATATCTATAAAGCTAAAGCTGAGGATTTTTTAAAGAATACGCATCGTTTATACTTTGACAAAAATCATCCGAGTAAAATCATATTCAGCAGCCTAAGTGAAAAATAAATTTATCAAGAAAAATTTTTTGAATATTTCTTGTAACGAATTTGTAAAACCAAATACTTATAGGATAAATTTACACTAAACATTGATATGAAAAGATTATTTCTAACTGCAGTTGCATTCATTATGTCAATTGCCTTATTTGCCCAGGAAAACGATACATTCTTATGGAAAGTATCAGGTAACGGACTTAAAAAAGACTCTTATGTATTTGGAACCATTCATATGGCTTGTGCTCCGGATTTCAAAATTGAAGATAAAGTCAAAAACGCAATTAAAACTACCGACCGTATTGCATTGGAATTAAATGCTGCGAATCCTGAAACGATGAAAGCAATGCAAGCTAAAATGGGTCCGGTTCCTAATTTCTTTGAAGGATTGGCACCCGAGAAAAAACAGCTTATCGATAGCGTGCTGACCTCTAAAAATCTTTCATCTGCGATTTTAGATCAATTCGGTCCTGCTGTTATTGTTTCCCTTTTATCGATGCAGTCCTTCGAATGTCAAAGTCCTCAGGATATGAAATCCATGGAAATGGAATTATTGAAACTTGAAGGCGGAGAAGGTAAACCTGTGGATGAACTAGAAACAGCAGATTTCCAAATTGACTTAATCAATGGATTATTCAAAGCGGAGGATTTATATACCTATTTAAAAGAGCTGGATAGTATGAAAGGTGAAACTAAAAAATTAGTTGCTGCTTATTTCAACAATAAACCCGCTGATATGGAAGAGTTATTTGCAAAAACATCTTCTATGAGTCCAGAAAAAGAAGAATTAATGCTAAATAAGCGCAATCAAGAATGGATTAAAAAAATGCCTGCTATGATGGAGAACAATTCAACTTTCTTTGCTGTAGGTGCTGGTCATTTATTAGGTAAAAATGGAGTTATCCAACTCTTAAAAGATAAAGGCTATAAACTTACTCCAATCTTAAATTAATACAGAGTTATACTTAACAAAAAAGCCGATCTGATATAGATCGGCTTTTTTTGTTAAAGAAAGAAAGTGCCGGTCATGATGACCGGCACTTCAAATCTGTTGTTCAACTATGATTTGACGATGCGTGTTACTTCATCGAACTCATCCTGAATTTCTTGTGAAACTGGTTTCGAAAATAGCGAAACTAAAACAATGGTTAGAAATCCTGAAATAAACCCAGGTATCATTTCATACACATCCTTGTAATCATGGGGAATATAAACCCATAATAAAACAACCGCTCCTCCAACAATCATCCCCAGCAACCCTGCCATTGCAGTTGTTCTTTTCCATAACAGGGAAAGCAGAATAATTGGTCCAAAAGCCGCTCCAAATCCTGCCCAAGCATTTCCAACTAAATTTAAAATGCTATCCTTAGGAGTTAAGGAAAGTAATAGGGCAACAATGGCTACAATAAGTACCGATAGGCGGCTCACCAACAGCATTGTCTTGGCAGAGGCTTGTTTATTGAAAAACGTTTTATAGATATCTTCAGTCATCGAACTTGATGTAACTAATAGTTGAGAAGAAATCGTACTCATGACCGCTGCAAGAATTGCAGATAAAAGGAAACCTCCGATCAAAGGATGAAACAAAACTCTAGAAGCATAGATAAAGATCGTCTCTGCCATTTCTTTAGAACCATCAAATTTCACCATCGTTTGCGTATCGAACTTTGCTAGATAGGCAATTCCAAATAATCCCACCAACATGGCTCCTCCTACCGTAAAGATCATCCAGCTAATTCCGATATTCCTTGCTTTAGAAATATCTTTCACACTATCAATCGCCATAAATCTTACCAAAATATGGGGTTGTCCAAAATATCCCAAACCCCAAGCCAGCAAGGATACAATAGAAACGGTCGTTGTTCCTCTAAACAGATCCAGATAATTCGGGTTCTTATTCTCGATTATGTCTATGGTCTCTCCAAGTCCTCCGATTTGAAAAACCATGACAATCGGTAAAATTACCAATGCAGTAACCATAATAGTCCCCTGAACAAAATCAGTTAAACTGACCGCAAGGAATCCACCTAAAAAGGTATATAATACAACTACAAAGGTCGTTACATACAAACCGGTATAATAATCCATATTGAATGCCGATTCGAAAAGCCTTCCCCCAGAAACCATGCCCGCTGAAGTGTACAAAGTGAAAAACACCAGAATAAAAATTGAAGAAACAATCTTCAATAACTGTGTTTTATCATGAAATCTGTTTTCAAAAAACACGGGTAAGGTGATGGAATTGTTAGCAACCTCTGTGTACACCCTGAGTCTCGGGGCTACGAGCACGTAATTTAAAAATGCCCCAATTGTTAATCCAATGGCAATCCAAGAACTCGATAAGCCAGCAGCATACATCGCTCCCGGCAATCCCATCAACAACCAACCACTCATGTCTGCTGCACCTGCGGATAATGCAGTTACGGCAGCTCCCATTTTTCTCCCTCCAATTAAAAATTCCTCAGAATTGCTTGTGGATTTCCGCCAGGAATAAAACCCGATCAGGATCATCAACAACATGTAAAGGCCAATGGAAATTAATTCGTATGTATTCATGTATTTAGTTTAAAATATAAAGATGCTATAAAATTGGAGTTATCTCCATACTTTTTAAATGATTAGCTAAGATTTCCTCCGCCTTTTTATCCGTTTTACTCAATTCCTTCAATAATTTTAAAGCATCCATTTGGTAAGGATAGGTCGCCAAAGCAGCATCTAATTGCTTCATTGCTTCAGATGTTCTATTTCCTTTTAAATTGATCAATGCTCTGCTGGTTAAATCTGAAGCATTGTAGAATTTAGTGTCGCTTGCTTTTAATTTCTCCAAAAATAAGGAAGCTTCATTCACTCGATTATTAGATGCTAACAACCTTACCAACCTTTGATTATATAATGGTTCTAAACGTGATGGATCTCCACCTCGAACCATTAATTTGTCCAAAAATTCATTCAACTCTTTCTGCTTTCCTTGCTGCGCATAAACTTCGGCAAATAACAGTTCGAATTCTGGTCTATTGACTTGCGATGCCTGTAGTGTTCTATAGATCTGCTGAAGGTTTTTCAGAGCCTCATCATATTTTCCGTTTGCTATTAATGCTTCAATATGTTGAGTCCGGATACTATAATTTTGGGGCTTTTGAGAAGCTAAATAGGACAAATCAGCAATTTTTCCTGCATCACCTAATAAGGATTTTTGCCATGCATTAAACGATTTGGAATCATCCTTCCTATCTCTAAGATAAGTAGATATCTCGGATCCATTTTTCACATACTCATCGGCAACCGCCATCGCTTCTTTCAGCATCCCTCGTTGGAAATAAAAATTCCTTAGAATTCCGGAGTTCTTGGCCTTCTCCATATAATCCACTTCAATGTCATAGGCCTTCTTCAATAATTCAGCCTGACCTTTTAAATTATTAGGTTCATTTGCAATCAGCATATTTCCCTCAACAGAATATATTGGTGCATATTTTGAATCAATCTGCTTGGCCTTGTTTAAATATACTGTTGCCTCATTATATTTACCCTCAGAAATCAGATATTCGGCATAATTTACATGCGCCGGTAAATATTGTTGATCATATTGAAGTGCCGTATCTAAAAATTGATAGGCTTCTTTGAGATCATTCTTTGCAGAATTTCGAGCTAAATTCACATAAACTTGAGACCAATTTGAGGCCATCGCTTTTTTATCACCATTTAAATAGGCTTTCTCTTTGCTGATCATATCATCCAAAAAAGCATACATCTTCGGATCTTTATTTTTCAGATCATTTAAAGTATTCATGGATTTAAAATCCAATGGATGAACCTTGACCTTTTCGAAATATGCCGGATAGGTTTGTGCTAAATATTCAGACTCGTTATTCTGGGAATAATAGTCTAGAGTAAGTCCATTTTCCATAGCATTATAGTACAGCTCACGAACCTTTCTATTTTGAGCATCTGTTAATACTTGACCATGAAAAAGATGAACGTATTCATGCAATAGTACATTACGCTCTTCAAATGCTCCACGTTCTACATATTCAATTGCAGCCGCTCCTGATCCAACACCTCTAATATCCATCCATTGTCGATTGTCAAAAGTTGAATTGAATCTAAAATATGGAGCCTTCATCGCTAAAGCTAAGTCAACATGAAGTGGAGGAATAACAAATAAGCGATGTTGCTTAACCAAGAAAGGAAAATAAACCGTCGAGGTATATAATTGATTCCAAGCCATCCCTTTTGCCACACTTCCTGGATAATAGGCTACATCAGGAAAGATCTCCAAAAAATCATCCATATTGCTGATTTTTGGGTTCTTTAAGGAAGCCATGATCGTATCGTAGGTCTTTAAATAAGGAATGCGCTTTGATTTAATCACGGCTGAAAGACCATTATGTGCAGGACCGTAATGTTTTTTCTTATTTAATATATCTAGAAATATATTTTCAGCATTCGTTAATCTAGCCATTCTATCTTGTGCATCAAAATCACTATATAGCAAGGATGCCTTATGCATGGCTGGAAGAACTGAATTGCTGTGAGCCTTTTCAATAGTGTTGACTTGAGCTAATGCTTCTTCAATTTTATTGCTGGTAAAAAGATGATCCGCCGATTCTAACTCTTGACGAATTACTTTTTCATTTTCATCTACGTAATCTGCATAAGTTAGGTTGGTATGACCATTCCCTAAATGCCAATGAGATTGAAAATGCAATGGGTTAAGCGATAATGCAATTTCCCATTGAGCGACCATATCGTTCAATTGAGTGGCATCAATTCTACGCCAAATCGCATATCCATAATAGAACCTTGCATCCGCATTCAACGGATTCAATTTTAATCCCTCTTTCAGAACTTCCTCGGCTTCCTTAGGCTTTTGATCCCAAAAGAATACATCGGCTTTTAGAAAATATCCGGCAGCATCGTTCGGATTCTTTGAAATTAAATCATTCGCTAATGCTAATGCATCTGGGTATTTCTTTTGAAGCATTAATGCACGACCTAATACTAGACTTGTTTCAATATCGTTCGGATTTTTTTTCAAAAGCTCCCTGCTCATGCTTTCAGCAGTTTCTAATTCCCAAGCCTCAATTTTTAATAAGGCAAATGCTCTTTGAACCTTGAGATCGCCTTGTGCAGATTTTTTTAATTTATGAAGCTCCTGTTCAGCTAATTTAAAATCATTATTTAACCAAGCTATTTTAAACTTTAAAACTGCTGCATCAACTGCATTTATGTTTTTTCCATTTATTAATTCTTCGTTGACCAGTTGCCATTCTCCCAAATCCAACAAATGATTTAAAGTAGAATACTTGGATTTCGTGTCCGATTTTAAGGACTGAATGGATTTGCTCTTCTCTTGCTTTAGGTATAGGTTGACTGCCTCTGTATCATTGATAAGGTCTTGGGCACTAACCGTACCCATGCCAACAAATAGTAAAAGAATAAGATTTTTTAATTGCATAGCATTAAAGAAATAAAAGCCAGCCTTATACAGGCTGGCTTGATAAAAAAACACTAGTATTTTGCAGCTTTATCTGCAGCTGGTAAAGATTTCTTAATAAATTGACGAATATCTTCATTCGCTTTAATTAAATCTTCTTTACGCAAGTACATCATGTGTCCACTACGGTATCCAACGAAATTCATTCTCGAGGATAATTTACCTGATGGATCCATTTGCCACATGTTATATTTTGCATTAAAATAATCTGTAGCCCCATCATAATATCCCGATTGAACCATTAAATGCAAGAATGGGTTTGCTGCCATCGCTTGTCTTAAATTTAATCCCGTATTATCATTGCTTCTGTCCCAAGGGTGAACCGGTCCAAACATATTGTATTTTACATCCGCTTTATATTTCAATTCGTTTGTATAGTACCAATTGATTGCAGGAGTAAATGAATGTAACCATGAAGTCAATTCGGCAGCATAATCAGGACGTTCACCGCCATCGCGGAAATCTAAACCAATGTATCTGGAATCTAAACGACCAACTGTTTGACCCTTATCACGCATTAATTCTTTCCAATACAAAGATGTTGGGATATCCAGATTATTCTGTGATATGATCGTTTCTGATAATCCAGAATACCTAGCCATTTTTTTGATAACAGCTGACTTCTCTGCAGCAGAAATACTGGAACCTTTTGCGATTGCTGGCAATAATTCTTCTAAAGTAAATTTCTCCACTTCTGGCAAAAGATCGTCAAGGTCTCTATTTTGCAATTCTGGAGTCAAGCGTTTGTGGAACCATGCTGTTGCAGCATAATAAGGCCATACATTAGCCTTCGCAACCGCTCCTTCTCTCTTCAATCCCAAATCTGTTGGAGATACTAAAATAACGCCATTAAAATACATCCATTGCGCATTTTGTAATTCCAATGCTAATCCTGAAACGCGTGTTGTTCCGTAACTCTCTCCAATTAAATATTTTGGAGATGCCCAACGGTTGTTTCTTGTCACAAAGGTGTTGATCCATTCCGCTAAATACTTGATATCCTGAGTTACCCCAAAAAATTGTGTGCGGTCTGCTTTCTCGTCTAGGATACGAGAATAACCGGTATTAATTGGATCTACATAAACAATATCCGCAACATCTAAGATGGTATAAGGATTCTCCTTAACTCCATAAGGTTGTAATGGATATCCTTCATCATCGATGTTTAATAGTCTTGGTCCTGTATAGGCTAAATGCATCCACACGGATCCTGAACCTGGACCACCATTAAATGAAATAACTAAAGGGCGTTTGTCCCTGTTGCTGATATCATCCCGTGTATAATAGGTGTAATGGACAGTTGCCAAAACTTTTCCGTTTGCATCCCAAACAGGCTGTGTACCTGTCTTTGCAGTATAGCCAAATTTCTGACCATTTGCAGCAATAGAATGTTTTGTAACAATTGTGCTATCCGCATAAGGGATGCGCTGTGCCTGCACCGCAATGGCTAAAATTAAAGCTGATAATAATAAAATGTATCTTTTCATAGTGAAATGGATGTTAATATTGATTATAATCGGAATTTATAAATTATTGTCTGGTATCCCAAAATACTCTTTCAAGCAAACTTGTCTTTTGTTTGATATTTGGATTGTTGTTCGCCTCAGATTGAGAGTAAAATAAAGTCCTAGGAACCTCATCATAAATTGCGGTCGGTTTCTTCAATGGTGTCAATGCTGGATACCCCGTTCTTCTATAATCGGTCCAAGGTTCAACAAGAACACCAAAGTTTGCAATATATTTTTCAGTAATAATCTGTTCCAATTTTTGGTGATTGGTTCCAGTCAAAGTTCCCTTACTAGCCAAGTAGGTTGTCAAAGCCGTGGCAGGCAATTTATTGTCTTCAAACGATGCTTTTATCCCTGCTTCAAAGAATGTCTGCGCATCGCCTGCAGCACCATACATCAAAGCTGCCTCTGCACGAATAAAATTATATTCTGCAAAGGTCAATAATCTTGCTGGAGCCTCTCCTCCATACAAAATTGCTCCCGTCTGTAATGCGCCTTTTGGATCCACTAAGCTTGAATTAAAGGAAGTCACAGAGCCATACAAGAAGGTATTCAACCTAGAGTATTCACTTGAAGCATTTGCATCCATAACACTCGCACCTTTATAGGTTTTCGGACTGGAGAAATATGGAAATGGCGTGAAATAGGTTTCTCTTCTTGGATCCGAATTGCTATTCATCAAATCAACAATATAGCGGTTCGGTAAAAACTGATTACGGAATTGTCCTAACTCGATACTGTAAATTGGATTTTGACGTTGAGGTGTATTCAAGAAATCCATTTGAAATCCGTCAGCATTACTTGCAAAAAACTTAGCCCCCGAGTTGATTAATTCGTTCAATTTTTGTCTAGTGAAATTAGGATCCTTAGCAGAATAATGTAGATAAATCCTAAGCTTCAAGGTATTTCCAAGACGCTCCCATTTTTCTTTGGAAGTCGCCCAACTGTTCGAAGCATATATCGAAGTGCTTGCGTTTGGTGATACCGTCGATGTACCAGCATTGATATCGGCTAAGCCCTCATCAATCAATCGAATTAAGTCGGTATAAATTGCTTCATCATCGTCTACTTCTGGCTTCAGATTTTCACCAAATAAGGCTGCATTGAAATACGGAACATCTCCCCATGTATCTACTGTAATTTGATAAACATAGGCTTTTAAGATCTTGGCAACTCCAGCATAATGCGGACTCCCTTCTTCTGTTGCTTGTTTAATCAAGACGGCAATATCACTTAATGTAGTACCAAATATGGCTACCCATTGGTTATTTATATCTGAATCATTGACATTGTAGCGCTCATATTCTTTGAAGGCAACGTGTCCCTGAACAGGACCTTGGCCACTGAACTGTTGAACAAATACTCCTCCAACACGTAATAAGTCACTGGCTCCAAAATATCCTACGTTAACTGTTACAGAGGGCAATAATTGATTGATACCGACCTTGGTAACATTGTTCGGATCGTCATTTACATCTAAAAAAGAACTACATGAGGCTGCTCCTAATAATGTAGCGACGGTTAATAAACTAAATATCTTTTTCATGTTGTTTCAATTTTATAGGCTAAATCTTACACTTCCACCAATTGTTCTTGGAGTTGGGCTAAATCCAAATTCCAATCCCCTGGCATTACTGATTCCCAATAAGTTTTGCTCTGGATCAAGATGCGGGAAATTCGGAGAATAGGTCCATAAATTTCTTCCATAAACAGAAACCGTAACTCCTTTTATAAATTTCTGACCCTCAAAAATCCTAGCCGGTAATTTATAAGTTAAATTAGCTTCCCTTAATTTTACAAAAGTAGCATCAAGAACATACCCTTCCCATGCAACGTATTTACCTTGCAAACTATAATATTGCTGTGCCGTTACATGAGTTGTGTTGGTTGTTCCATCCTCATATACCCCTTCAAATAAATACGGTTTTGTAACCTCTCCCGATCCATCGATACGTTCGAATTCCGCAGTTTCCTTCGCAACTCCTTGAATTCTTAAGTCCCCAATGGTCCTTGACATAATATCGCCTTTATATTTAAAGTCCAATAAGAAGGATAAAGAGAAATCTTTATAATTCAAATCATTGGTCCATCCTAAATTAAACTTAGGGTTCGGATTTCCAACTTTCTGAACATTCGTCGTAGGTTTAGGTAGCCCATTTGCATTGACAATCATTCTGCCCATATCGTCACGTTGATATGCATTTGACCAAATCTGACCATATTCCTCGCCTGCAACCAAACGTACGTTTGGCGATGTAAATCCCCCAATCGAAATGTTATTCACTCCAGGGGCAAGCTCCTCCACAATAGATTTAAACTTGGTGAAATTGAAGCCTGAACGCCAGGTAAAGTTTTCCTTTTGAACCGGAACTAAATTTAACATCATCTCAATACCTTTGGTAGATAGACTACCCGCATTCGTTACTACCGAAGTAAATCCCGAAGATGATGGAGCCGGAACCGCAAAAATTAGATTACGCGTATCTCTCTTATAGACCGATCCCTCGAAACTAATTCTTCCACTGTAGAATGATAGCTCCGTACCCAATTCGTATTCTCTCGTAAATTCGGGTTGAAGGTCAACATTACCCGCACTATTATTCAATGTATAGCCCGCTAAACCATTAAAAGGAAAGCTTACTAAAGTCGATACAAAACCATCGGATGCACTTGAACGACCAAAGTAGGTATTTGTAGCATATGGATCTGTTCCTTTACCTACCTCACCCACATTCGCTCTAATCTTAGCAGATGTCAATACATTTGATTTCAAATCTGGAAAAGCCTCAGTCAATACAAAACTAACGGCTGCCGCAGGATAGAAGATAGAACGGTTTCCTTTTGATAAAGTCGATGAAAAATCATTCCTTGCCTTTACGTTTAAGGATAGATATGACTTGAAGTCCATAACTACATCCGCAAATACACCAATCTGTCTGTTTTCTGTAATGGTTCCAGACGTGTTAAAAGTTAGAAAGTTACTTTGGTTGTCAAAATCCGGAAGGACAATACCCAATCCTGTTGACTGAAGTGTATTTCTATTGTTAGCAATTATTTCATTACCTACGGTTGCAATCAAATTCCAATTTTCTGACACCTTACGATTTGCCGTTAATGTAAAATAAGAGTTGATGTTCTTCATGGCGATACTTCTATCCTGTACCCCGCCTGCTCCTGCTGAACTGGTATTACCATTACTCCGAATTCCTTTATTGTCGAATCCCTTTGAAGTCATGCTGAAAACATCGGCTCCTACCTTTAAATCAGCCGCTAACCATGGAAGAATATCATATTTCAAATTGATATTTCCATAAAAACGATTGACCTCACTATTGTTTCTTACATTAGCGATGGACCAAAGCGGATGATCTTCGGGAGCAAACCATAACTGATTTCCTTCGGCATCCTCAAATGGCATATTGGTTAGATCATAACTTCTAGGTGCATATATCCCCCTCCATAAAGGGTTGGCACCTTGGTTACCTCCTTGAGTACGATCGGATACATTGTTTACATAAGAAAAGGATGTTCCGACCTTAAATTTGTCTGTCAACTGCGTTGATGCATTCGCAGAAATGTTATTACGTTTTAGTTCATTGTTTGGAAGAAGTCCGGTTTCTAAGGTGTATCCATAAGATACGCGATAATCAAACTTCTCTCCTGAACCTGTGAAACTTAAATCATTAACCGAACTCACAGAATTCTTCAAGATATCGCTGATGTTGTTCGGAAATGCCTGTAAATTCTCTTTATCACCGAACCAGTTTGTTACCTCTTGTCCAGCAATTTTAGGTCCCCAAGATCCTGTTACGGAATTGTTATAATTTCCGTTACTTCCTTGGGCATAATCATTCTGGAATTCCGGCATTCTTGAAACCATACCAACTGCCGTATTTGTTCCGACCGAAACTTGATTTCTGACTCCTTTCTTCGCTTTCTTTGTTGTAATTAAGATTACCCCAGAGGCAGCACGAGAACCATATAAAACCGTAGCAGCAGCGCCTTTCAGAACACTCATCGATTCGATATCCTGTGGGTTGATATCCGATATACGGCTGGAATTGATTACCCCAGTATTTACAGAGTTTCCTCCACCGGAATTATCCAATGGTATACCATCTACCACATATAATGGCTGGTTACTACCTGTAAAAGTTGAAAATCCACGGATGGTTATATTCGAACCGGCGAAACCACCTCCAGATCCACTTACTTGCACACCTGCCAAACGTCCCGCTAAAGCATTGGTTACGTCTGTTGTTGGTGCCTTCGCAAGCTCGTCAGCCTTTACCTCTCCAACTCCATATCCAAGGGTTTTTCTATCTCTTTGGATACCGAATGACGTCACCACTACTTCTTCAAGGTTCGATGCATCATCATCCATAGTAATGCGCATAGCAGATCCTGATACGATAGCAACTTCCTTGGTTTGGTAACTCACATGACTAATAATCAGGGTTCCGCTAGATTTAGAAGATTCAAAGGAGAAAGCTCCTGTAGCATCCGTTTGCGAACCTTCATTTGAGCCCTTTACACGGATGGATGCATTTTGGATAGGTTGTCCTTGTCCATTGACCACGACACCGTGTACAGTTACCTGCTGAGGAGTATTAGCTAAATTATTTGAATAAAAATTAATTGAATTTGATTTCCACAAACGGTGGGGACTAGCGTCAACAGCTGTCCATAATAGCATTGAACCAGTACATAGTACCAAGCTCAAAACGCTTTTTGGCTTAAAGTTATTTATGTTTGGAATAAATTGGGGAATATTCCGTTTCATAATTTTAGATTTCATATTTTATGGTTTTAATTAGATGATCGATTTAATTAATATATAATTAAAATAATCTAAGGAGGTAGTTCGGTCTTACGCATATCTCAGTAATTTGGTTAAATTTATTTATGGTTAAGAAATAAGATAGGCGGCTATTCCTATCAGGTTAATTAAAATATTTTCGGTTAATTATTTAGGCCTTTCAGCTGATTACCAAAACCAATATATAAAAAAAGTAAAATCATAAAATATATGTTTTAACGATTATATGCTAGTTGCTTGAATATGTAAATGAATGGACAATATATGTTAAGAATCCAGTGTAAAAATTTTGAGATATGTAATGGAGGTTGATATAAGACATAAGACAAAAAACATAAGACAAAAGACATAAGACATAAGAGCCGAGAAAGTTGTTAAGGAGTAGTTAGTAGTTAGTAGGTAGTAGTTAGTAGTTAGACAAAAGACATGAGACATAAGACATAAGAGCCGAGAGAGTTGTCAAGAGTAGTTAGTAGTTAGTAGTTAGTAGTTAGACAAAAGACATGAGACATAAGACAT